>CBFGOS010000250.1:0-3815 GCA_965650425.1 uncultured Lysobacter sp.
GAGGTGCCGCTTCCGCAGGCGTTCGACGTGGGGGGCGTCGGCGCGGGCGGGGCGCGGCACGTCGGTGTCTGCGTCGGACGACGCAGGAGCACGTCCGTCCCGTCCACTGACCACCGTCGCGCGTTCATCGCTGAGGATGTCCAGCGCCGCGCTGTCCAGGTCGTCGAACTGCCCACGTCGCACGGCCCAGACAAATGCCCACACGGCCACGCCAAGCAGCGCCAGGCTGATGGGAATCAACAACAGCAGGATGGTCATCGCCGTACTCCGCGGGCCAGCCGCAATGCGTTGAGGGTCACCAGCAACGAGGATAGCGCCATGCCGAGCGCGGCGATCCACGGGGTCACCATGCCGGCCGCGGCCAGCGGCAGCGCGAGCAGGTTGTAGCCGACGGCCCAGGCCAGGTTCTGGCGGATGATGTGGCGCGTTCGGCGCGCCAGGTCGATGGCCTGGGGAATGCGCTGCAGCGCCCCGCCCGTGATGACCAGGTCGGCGGCGCGCTGGGCGAGGGCGGCGCCATCGGCCATCGCGAGCGAGACGTCGGCACCGGCCAACACCGGGGCGTCATTGAGCCCATCGCCGACCATGGCCACCACGTGCCCCTGTTGCTGCAGGCTGCGCGCGTGCGCGAGCTTCTGCTCCGGCGTCTGGCGTGCCATCGGCTCCGCGATTCCCAGTGCGTCGGCGAAGCGCTGCACGGGGTGTGGGGCATCGCCGCTGCACAGTCCCACCGCCAGGCCTTGTGCACGCAGATGGGCCAATGCAGCGGCGGCATCGGCGCGGGGCCGCTCGCGCAAGTGGAAGCGTGCGACAGCCCTTCCGCCGTCACCCAGCCACACGGCATCGTCGTCCTGTGCGCCTGCGGCAAATCCGGCGCGCCCCAGCCGCCACTCATGGCCGTCGACCATGCCGGTCATGCCATGGCCCGGCACGCTGCGAACCTGCTGCGCCGACGGGGGATTGGCCACGCCATCGAAGGCGCGCGCGATGGGATGCCGGCTGCCCAGTTCGAGCGCGGCTGCAATGCGCAGCGCTTCTTCCGCGGAAACGTCTGCCAGCAGCTCCACGCGTTCAATGGCCGGCAGGCCATCACTGAGCGTGCCGGTCTTGTCGAACACCACGTGGTCCACGCGCGACAACGTGTCCAGCGCGCCCGGGCGCAACGCCAGCACCCCCATCCGAGCCAGGGCGCCGTGTGCCGTCGCCAACGCGGCGGGAATCGCCAGAGACAAGGCGCATGGACAGCTGATCACCAGCAGCGCCAGCAAGACCTCGAAAGCGCGCGACGGGTCGTAGATGCGCCAGCCCACATAGACGACCGCCGCAACCAACAGCAGCGATGCCACGAACCAGGACGCGATGCGGTCCGCGGTCTGGGCCATGGGCGGGCGCTCACCCTGTGCGCGTTCGACGAGCCGCGTCAGCTGCGACAAGCGGGTCTGGGCGCCCACGGCGGACACGCGCACGCGGGCAGACGTTTCGCGGCAATAACTGCCGGCAAACACTGCGTCGCCCGCTGCCTTCGTTACTGGTGTGGATTCGCCGGTCAGCAGGGATTCGTCCACCGCGGCAGCGTGGTCAAGCACCACGCCGTCGGCCGGCATCGGCTCACCCGCGGCTACGCGCACGACATCACCGGCCTGCAGCGCGTTCAGGGGCACCTGTTCGGGATGTCCATCGGTGCCTTCGCGCGTGGCCAGTGTCGGGCGTGCGCGTGCCAGCGCATCCACCTGTGCGCTGGCGATGTTGCGCCCGCGCTGTTCCAGCATGCGCGCCACCAGCAGCAGGAACACGAACATCACCGCTGCGTCGTACCAGACGTGGGGCCCGCCGCGGATGGTTTCGATCAGGCTGGCGAAATAGGCGAGCAGGGTGGCGCTGGCGATCAGCGTGTCCATGCCCAGCCTGCGCCCGCGCCACTCGTGCCACATGCCGCTGATGAACGGCCAACCGGAGTAGAACACCACCGGCGTGGACACCAGGAACGTCACCCAGCGGAAGAAGTCGCGGGTGGGGACGCTCATCTGGTTGGTGGTGTCCAGGTAGAGCGCCTCGGCCAGCATCATGGCCTGCATCGAGCCCAGGCCGGCCAACCCCAGCCGCACCAGCCAGCGGTTACGCTCGCGGCGACGCTGCCGCTCGCTTTCCTCGCCCGAGGCCAGATAGGGCCGATAGCCCAACGCCGCCAACTTGGACAGCAGTGCTGACAGCGACGTGCGCGCGGGGTCCCAACCGATACGGATGCGCCCGGTCACGGCGTTGGCGCCCGCATCGAGCACGCCGGGCTGGCGCTGCAACGCGCGGTCCACCAGCCACGCACAAGCGGCGCAACGCATGCCATCGGTCAGTACCGTGATCTCGCGGCCACCGGCGACATCGCGCGTGTGCCCGCCGACCACATCGTCACGGTCCCAGATGCGGTAGTCCGCCGCGTCGGCATCCACGCGTGAGGCCGCGTCGCTGCGCAGGCGGTAATAGTCGCCAAGGTCGGCGTCCTCGATCCACGCCGCGGCCGCGCTGCACCCGGTGCAGCAGAACCAGCGTTCCACGCCGTCCACCGGGTGGTGGATCGGGCCGTGGGGCAGGGGCTCACCGCAGTGGTAGCAGGCGGTACTGCCGGGCGCGTTCACTGCGCGGTGAGTGCAGAGCCCAGGTGCGCGGCCTGCTGACCGCGGGGCAGCCGGCCACGCAGCCGCCAATCGCCGGTGGCGCTGGTCAGTTGCAGGCTCCAGTCATGCCGTCCGTCCACGTCCAGCGGCGCGCTCCAGCCCAGGTCATCGGGCTTGAGGTCCACCTCGATGTCCTCCTCGCCCTTGTTGGGATGCTGCATCACCAGATGCAGCGTCTGGGCGCGGTCGAAGGTGCCGGTGGCGGGAAACACCTGCACGCCGTCCTTGGCGATACGGAACACCGCGCCCAGCCCCAGCGCTTTCGCGCGCTCGTCCGGGCCCAGGTCGGTGGTCTGGATCTGTGCCGTGCGGTCCACGTCGTCTTTCACCGCATCCATGTTGCCGGCACGGTTGGAGACCGCCACCATCACGATGCCACCCACGACGGCCACCGCCGGCAGCGCGGCAATGAGCCACACCATCGGTTCGCGCCAAGGGGATCGTTTGTCAGTCATTGCATCGGTCCAAAGAAGGTGGATTCGACGACCTCGCGGGTGCTGCCGTCGGCGCCGGTGATCACGAAGCGGACGCCATGTCGGCCATGCACGGTGGCAGGCGCCACCAGGGTCACGGGGCGCGCGACCATTTCCTGCGGTGAGGCCTGGATTGCGACCGGTGCGCCAGGCAGCGCGATGCCGGCCGCGTCGGACTCCAGGGTCAACGTGTAGGCCTGTGGCTTGTCGGTCTTGTTAATGAGCTTCAGCGTGTAGCCGTTTTCGGTCTGTTCGCCGACTGTGCGGAACAGCGCATTACGATCGCGCAGCACCTCGGCGATCAGCGGGCTGCGGGTGCCCACGCCCCACGCCCAGGCGACGATCAGGCCAAGCAACAGCGTGCCGTAGATGAAGATGCGCGGGCGCAGCACGCGCGTGGGCTTGCCATCGATGGCGTTCTGCGTGGAATAGCGGATCAGCCCGTGCGGGTAACCCATCTTGTCCATGATGTCGTCGCAGGCGTCGATGCATGCGCCGCACGCGATGCACTCGTACTGCAGGCCATTGCGGATGTCGATGCCGGTGGGGCAGACCTGCACGCACATGGTGCAGTCGATGCAATCACCCAGCTCGTCCGGCGCGAACTTGGGCAGCGGCGCGGCCTCCACGCCAGCGCCCGCCAGCGTGATCGTGCCGGTGGCCTGCGCCTGCT
>CBFGOS010000251.1:0-3814 GCA_965650425.1 uncultured Lysobacter sp.
GCTGCCGACGCCGAGCGAGTGGTCGCCGCGCTGACGGCGTCGGCAGCCATGCCGTCACTTTTGGCAGCTACGCCACCGCCGCCGACGCCGAGCGAGTGGTCGCCGCGCTGACGGCGTCGCAATTGCCCGGCTACCAGGAGCCGATGAAGACCGCCAACGGCCGGACCCTCTACCGCGTGCTGATCGGGCCGTATTCGACCCAGGCCATTGCAGAATCCGCGCGTCTGCGTGCTGCGCACGTGCGGGACGACGTTGGCTCGAAGGTCATCGTGCTCGACGTCGAGGCCGATGCGGTTTCAACGGGCAACGCTTCGGTTTCGCAGCCGGCACCGCTGGCGTCGGCCTCTGTCTCCAAGCCGGTCGCGCTGGCCGAGGCCAAGCCCACGACCGCCGCGCGCCTGCCCGAGGCGCCCAAGCCGGCGGCCCCGGCCCCCAAGCCGGCGGAGAAGACCCCGGTCGTCGTGCCCACGCCGAAGCCGGCTGCCGCCAACGTCGGGTTCGCCGTCCAACTGGGTGCCTTCAGCAACGCCGAGGAGGCCACGCGCCTGCGCGACCGTGCGCGATCGGCCGGCTTCAGTGCGTTCGTCGAGTCCGTTCGCACCGACAAAGGCACGCTCAGTCGCGTGCGCGTGGGGCCGGTGGCCGACCGTGCCGCGGCCGAGCGCCTGCAGGCGCAGGTGGCGGCCAAGCTGGGCGTGAGCGGCATCGTCCGCCCGCATCCCTGACGTCCGCTGTACTCCTGCTTTCGAGGCGCTACCGGATGGGTGCAGTGGATTGGGTGTTGCTGGCCATCATCGGCGCGTCTGCTTTGTTGGGCGTGATGCGCGGCTTCATCGGCGTGGTGGTGTCGCTGGTGGCGTGGTTGCTGGGCGGTTGGGTGGCATTCCGCTACGGCGGTGACGTCGCATTGATGCTCGCGTCCGATGGCGCGCCCAGTGCGAGCCAGTTGTTTGCCGGCCATGCGCTGGCGTTCATCGCGGTGATGGTGGTCGTCGGCGTGGTGGGTTGGGTGGTACGCAAACTGGTGCAGTCCGCGGGCCTGGGTGGCATGGACCGGATGCTGGGCCTGGCATTGGGCGTGGTGCGCGGCGGGTTCGTCGCGTGCGCGCTGGTGCTGGTGCTGGCGCTGACGTCGATGCCGCGCGGACCGCAATGGCAGGCGTCGCCGGTGGTGCCGGTGCTGGTGCCCGGCGCGCAGTGGCTGCGTGGCTGGCTGCCCGACTGGGTGGCGGCGCAGGTGGATTTCAACGGCGAGGGCGGGGCGTTGGCGCCGGCTTCGCAGGACAAGGCGGCGGCACTGCCGGCGCCGGCAATCGGCGGCTGAGTCCGCACTCATTCAAGTTCAGCAGGATTACTTCCCATGTGCGGCATCATCGGTATCGTCGGCCAGAACGACGTCGCGGCGCAGCTTTATGACGGCCTGACGGTGTTGCAGCACCGCGGCCAGGATGCGGCGGGCATCGCCACCGCGGACGGGCGCAAGCTGCGCGTGCACAAGGGCAATGGCCTGGTCAGCGACGTGTTCGATGAGAACGCGATGGGCCTGTTGCAGGGCCACATGGGCATCGGCCACTGCCGCTATCCCACCGCGGGCAGCGAGGGGTCGGACGAGGCCCAGCCTTTCTATGTCAACTCGCCGTTCGGCATCGCGCTGGCGCACAACGGCAACCTGATCAACACCGAGAAGCTGCGTCGCGAGGTGTTCGAACAGGACCGCCGCAACGTCAACACCGAGTCCGACTCTGAGGTGCTGCTCAACGTCTTCGCCCACGAGTTGGACACGCAGAAGGCGCTGACCCCGGAAGCCGCGTTCAAGGCGGTGGAAGGCGTGACCCGGCGCTGCGTGGGCGGCTACGCGGTGGTGCTGACGGTGCTGGGCCTGGGCCTGGTGGCGTTCCGCGACCCCAACGGCATCCGCCCGCTGGTGCTGGGTAAGCGCGTGGTCAACGGCCGGGACGAGTACGCCGTGGCATCGGAGTCGGTGGCGCTGGACCTGATCGGCTTCGAGCGCGTGCGCGACGTGCGCCCGGGCGAAGGCGTGGTCATCACCACCGACGGCCAGTTGCACACGCGCCAGTGCGTGGAGCCGGGCAAGTTCGCGCCGTGCATCTTCGAGTACGTGTATTTCGCGCGTCCGGACTCGATGATGGACGACGTGTCGGTGCACAAGGCGCGCATGCGCATGGGCCAGGCGCTGGGCGAGAAGATCCTGCGGCTGATGCCCAACCATGACATCGACACGGTGATCCCGATCCCGGACACCTCGCGCGATGCCGCGTTGGAGATCGCCAACGTGATCGGCGTGAAGTACCGCGAGGGCTTCATCAAGAACCGCTACGTGGGCCGCACCTTCATCATGCCGGGGCAGGGCCAGCGCGCGAAGTCGGTGCGCCGCAAGCTCAATCCGATCCCGCTGGAGTTCCGCAACCGCGTGGTGCTGCTGGTGGACGACTCGATCGTGCGCGGCACGACCTCGCAGCAGATCGTGCAGATGGCGCGCGACGCGGGTGCGCGCAAGGTGTACCTGGCGTCCGCCGCACCGCCGGTGCGCTATCCCAACATCTACGGCATCGACATGCCGTCGGCCGAGGAGCTGGTGGCGCACAACCGCACCGAGGAAGAGGTGCAGAAACTGCTGGGCTGCGACTGGCTGATCTACCAGGACCTGGATGCGCTGGAGGCCTCGGTGTCCGGGCCCAAGCACCGCATCGACAGCTTCGATTCGTCGTGCTTCAACGGTGAGTACGTGACCGGGATCGAGGACGGGTATTTCGAGCGGATCAAGCAGGCGCGGTCAGATGAGGCGAAGAAGGTTCGGCGCTCGGCTTGAACCTGTTTGACGCCGCGCGTGCATGTCTGGACGCCGCCTCTCCCGAGGAGAAGGTGGCGGCCACGTTTGCGACGGCCGAGGCGTTCGAGCGCGGCGAGTTGGCGACTCCGGTAGATGCACCGGTGCCTGAGCCGATCCGGATGCCGGGACGGCCGGAGCGGCCGGTGCTGGTGCATCCACGCAACCTGCCCAAGCGTGGGCTGGGCACGCCCGAGGGGCGGGCAGCGTTCGTCCACGCCATCGCGCACATCGAGTTCAATGCCATCGACCTGGCATGGGATGCGGTCTACCGCTTCCGTGGCATGCCACCCGAGTTCTACGCGGACTGGGTGGCAGTGGCGCGTGACGAAGCGCGGCACTTCGAATTGCTGCGCGCGCGCTTGCGGCAGCTGGGTCACGACTACGGTGACTTCGACGCCCATAACGGCTTGTGGGAAATGGCCGAGAAGACCGCCCATGATGGTCTGGCGCGCATGGCGCTGGTGCCGCGCGTGCTGGAGGCGCGTGGATTGGACGTCACGCCGGGGATGATCGTGAAGCTGCGCTCGATGGGCGACGAGGCGACGGTCGGGATCCTCGAAGTGATCCTGCGCGAGGAAGTGGCCCACGTGGCTGCGGGTTCTCGCTGGTTCCGCTGGTATTGCGAGCATGCCGGCGTCGAGCCGCGCACTACGTTTCGCGCACTGCTGGCCGAGTATGCGCGCGCGGTGCTCTACGGACCTTTCAACATCGAGGCGCGCAGCGCCGCGGGGTTTGACGAGGATGAGCTGGCGGCGTTGAGCCAGTTCGCCAACTGAGGTGCGGAAGGCATTGGCGGACGCCCGGGGCGTGGCGCTGTGTGGGCTAACGTAGGTTGGGCAAGGCGCGGGGCAGCGGCATAAGATGCCGGCAGATCCCCCTTCAGGAGCTGGCCCATGCTGAGGTTCGTCGCCATCACTGCGTTGGCAGCGTCAGGACTGCTCGCGGTCGGTTGCCAGCGCGCTC
>CBFGOS010000252.1:0-3811 GCA_965650425.1 uncultured Lysobacter sp.
ACAACGGCCAGCCCTTGCCGAAAGGGCCACGGTAACCCAGCACAGTGCCGGTCGGCAGCTCGAACAGCGCGCCGGTCAGGTGGCCGACCCGGCGGATCAACGCATCGAAGTGGCCGTTCCGGTCCGGCAGGCTGACGTAGCTGAACGGCGCCTCGCCGCCTTCGGGCAAGGACAGCATGAAAAACTGGCCGGGAACCGCCGCCAAGTCGCGGGCCAACGGCTGGTCGATACGAAAGGTGAAATGCCGGGCGCCGTCGCCATCCGCATAGCTATCCAGCAGATAGAGCTTGCGTGGGCTCGGATCGCTCATGACGGCAGGCTCCGCGGCGACGGGATGCCACCACGGCAACGCCCCTCCTCTGAAAGTGCACGCATTCTGAAACCTCGCCTACGGCCATGGGCCGGCGTGGTGCCCCGGTCCATGCGGCTGGTTCGAGTGAAGTCGAGCGGATGCCCGGTTACGTCTTGACCGCCAGGATGCTGCACGGCACCCGGTACAGGACATGTTCAGTGGTGCTGCCAACCAGTTTCTCCAGCCCCTTGCGGTGCACGCAGCCCATCACCAGCACATCGGTCTGGTTCTCGCTGGCGAACTCGGGCAGGGCCTGGATCGGCGGGCCCATGACGAAATGCTGCCGGTCCAGCGGCACGCCGTAGCGGTCCGCCAGACGGGTGAAGCACTCCTTCAATGACTGGCGCAGCTCTTCGGCGAAATCCGCCGCCCAGGCGACCGTGCCGGCGGACGCATCCGAGAGATAGGCGGGCGACAAGTCGTAGGCATGCAGCAGATGCAGCTCGGCATTGCATTGCAGCGCCAGCCCGTTGGCCGCCTGGATGATGCGGTCGTTGAGTCCCTCGATCTGGTTTTCCGGACGGGACGGATCGACCGCTGCCACCACCTTGCGCGGCAGCGGATGGCCCGCCCCGCTCAGCAGATGCAGCGGCACGGGACATTCGCGCAGCAGGTGCCAGTCCAGCGGGGTGATGAAGGCGCGCTTGAGCGCCGGTTCGTGCTGTACGTCCTTGATCACCAGGTCCGGCTGCATTTCCGCCACATGGCGAAGGATTTCCCGCAACGGCTCGTGGGTCCAGCAGGCCTCGGTGGTGACGTCGATACCCCGGCTGCGCAGCAGCCCGGCCTCGTCCTTCAGCCAGGCGCGCTGTGCGTCCAGGTAGCTGTCTCGGGTCCGTTCCTGAATGGCCTTATCCAGCAGTGGCAGGGGCATGAGCGGCCCGGCGAACGAGGTGATGTGCAGCGCGGCACCGCTGGTTTCGGCCAGGGCGGCGGCCCGTTGCAACGCGGCGGAATGGCGCATGCCCGGGTCGGCGATGAGGAGCAGGCGTTGGTACTGACTCATGGGGCACCTCCTGGAAAAGGTTCAGGCGCCACCGCAAGCCATCCGCAGGGAGCCATGACCGGACGAGCGCACCGGCATGGCAACAGGTTGCGACCAGTTGCTCGATCAGGCGTTGATTTGCATCAAACCGAGGGGCGATCTTCCCCGGCGCCAAGGTGGCGCAGGAACCAGCCCCCAGCCAGGCGGCAGACCTCTTCCAGCGTGCCGGGCTCCTCGAACAGGTGGGTGGCGCCCGGCACCACCGCCAGCCGATGCTCGCAGCGTAGCTGGCGGCCGACCTCGCGGTTCAGGTCCAGCACCACCGGATCGTCGCCGCCGACGATCTGCAGGGTCGGTGCCTTCACCTGCTCCAGGGCCGGGCCGGCCAAGTCGGTGCGCCCGCCGCGTGATACCACCACGCTCACCCGCTCCGGCCGCTCCGCCGCCGCCAGCAGGGCCGCCGCCGCACCGGTGCTGGCACCGAACAGACCGAGGCGCAGCCGCTGCAACTCGGCCCGGGTGCCAAGCCAGTCGATCACGCCGAGCAGCCGACGGGTGAGCAAGGGAATGTCGAAACGCAGCTCGCGGGTGATCCGGTCGACCTCGTATTCGTCTTCGGTCAGCAGATCGAACAGCAAGGTCGCCAGCCCACGGTCGCTGAAATAACGCGCCACTTGCCGGTTGCGCGGGCTCGACCGGCTGCTACCGCTGCCGTGGACGAACACCACCAGCCCAGTGGCCTCTTCGGGAAACAGCAGGTCCGCCGCCAGTTGCGCGTCTCGCAGCGGCAAGGTCAGCGGTGAGGATAGGGTTCGCATGGCATGCCTCCCCGGTCAGGACGACCGCTCCGTTTCCTGCTGCCAGGCACGATGCAGCAGGTCCAGCACCTCCTCGTCCGTGGTCTGGGAGAAATCCACGTACCAGCGGCCGATGGCGCTCAGGTACTCCGGCTGGAACGGACAGACCACCTCGTCGGCGAGGGTTTGCAGACGCAGGACGGTTTCCGGCGCGCCCACCGGCACCGCCACCACGATGCGCGCCGGCGATTGCCGCCGTACCGCCTCCACCGCGGCCTGCATGGTGGAACCGGTGGCAAGACCGTCATCCACGATGATCACCTGGTTGCCACCGAGCGCCGGAAACGGCCGCTCACCCCGGTAGACACGATCGCGACGGCGCAACTCCTCTCCTTCCGCCTCGGCCACCGCGTCGATGGTCGCATCGCCGATGTGCAAGTAATCCACCACGTCCCGGTTCAGCACCCGCACATCGCCGCTGGCGATGGCACCCATGGCCAGCTCCTCGTGCCCCGGTACGCCGAGCTTGCGCACCAGCATCAGGTCCAACGGCAATTCCAGAGCGGTGGCGATCTCATAGGCCACCGGCACCCCGCCGCGCGGCAGGGCCAGGACGATGGCGTTCGGGTTGCGCCGGTAATCGTCGAGCAACCGAGCCAGGGCCTGGCCGGCGGCGACCCGGTCGCGGATGGGTATTTCGAGGCTTTCCTGAGCCATCTCTCCGACCTCGCTGGGCAGGTGATTGAAAGATGCTGCGCCAGTTTTTTCGCGCTCTCTTTGATCCCGATTAACAGTCAAGGCGACAAGTTCCCCCGCAGCGAAGGGTCGCTTAGAACGGTTGGCACGAACGCCCGCCGATTTCCCTATAAGCCTCGGAGGCGGGCCCACGTGGAAACCGAGACGGCGGATACGCGTCCCTCACGCCCCTCACCCACCGCGTGCCATAACCCCTCCGGGTCGGCTAGGCTGTGCGTTTCGCGAAACGACCGCACCCGGACAGAGACAAGGAGGCGCCGTGTCATCGGCCATCTCGATTCAACAGGTAGCCAAGGTCTACGCCTCGGGGCACCAGGCCCTCAAGACCGTCGACCTGGATATCCGCAAGGGCGAAATCTTCGCCCTGCTCGGCCCCAACGGGGCGGGCAAGACTACCCTGATCAGCATCGTCTGCGGCATCGTCAACCCGAGCGGCGGACGGGTGCTGGTGGACGGTCACGACATCATCAGCGACTACCGCGCCGCCCGTGCCCGCATCGGTCTGGTGCCGCAGGAGCTGACCAACGATGCCTTCGAGAGTGTCTGGTCGACGGTGAAGTTCAGCCGCGGCCTGTTCGGCAAGCCGGCGAACCCGGCCTATCTGGAGCAGGTGTTGCGCGATCTGTCGCTTTGGGAGAAGCGCGATGCGCGCATCTATCAGCTTTCCGGTGGCATGAAGCGCCGGGTGATGATTGCCAAGGCGCTGTCCCACGAACCGGAAATCCTCTTTCTCGACGAACCCACCGCCGGGGTGGACGTGGAGTTGCGCCGCGACATGTGGGAAATGGTCCGGGGCCTGCGCGAGCGCGGCGTGACCATCATCCTCACCACCCATTACATCGAAGAAGCCGAGGAAATGGCCGACCGCATCGGGGTGATCAGCAAGGGCGAGATCATCCTGGTGGAAGACAATGATGTGCT
>CBFGOS010000253.1:0-3764 GCA_965650425.1 uncultured Lysobacter sp.
GGCGAACCCATCGGCCGCATTGGTGCTGCGCGCCAGCTTGAGGGCGGGCACGTCCCCGGCGGCGGTGTACCAGCCCACCAGCACGTCACCGCCGCGCGCGGCCAGCGCCGGGCCGTTCACCGGGCAGGCCGGCATGCGCCAGTCGTCGGCATGCACGCGCACCGGCGCCAACCAGCGCTGGCCGTCGTGGCGGGCGACGAAGATGTCGCGGATCTCGCCTTCGGTGCGGTCCCGGAAGGCAAGCAACGTGCGGCCTTCGGTCACGATGGCGTCGGTCTGGCAGCAGTCGCAGGTGGACAGGTCCAGCGGCTGCTCGTCGTGGCGTTGCAGGGCTGCATCGAAATGCGCGGTGCGCAGGGTCATCATCGGCGTGGCGGGGGCGGGTAGTGCCGCGGCCTGTTGCGCAGCCGCCGCGGCGACCGCATCGGCCTTCGTCGCGGTGTTGCCGTCGCCACCCGCCGCATCGCCGTGGCCGCCATGACCGGCGTGCGCGTCGCTGGAATCTGTCGCCGTGCTCGCGCTTTCGGCGGTATGGCGTCCATCCAGCCACGCCACGCCCACCCGATCCGCGCCCGCCGCCCACAGCGAGACGAAGCCGTGCTCGGTGGGCGTGCCGTCGGTGTTGACCAGCACCGGCTTGCTCCAGGTGCGTCCGCCGTCGGCCGAACGCACCAGCGCCACGTCGTAGGCGTAGGTCGCGGCAGCGGATTTCTGCAGCCAATGCGTCCACAGCGCACCATCGGCGGTCATCGCCACGTGTGGGGTGTCTGCCCAGTTGACGAACCAGTCGTCGCCGCGCGCCACCGTCACTGGCGCGCTCCAGTCCTGCGCGCCGGGTGCGCGCGTGGCCAAGCGCAGGGTGTGGGTCTTGCCGGCCGATTCGATCCACGACAGCACCAGGGTGCCGTCGGGGGCCACCACCAGGTCGGGCTGCGCGGCGCGGCCGCTGGTCGGCAACGACCAATCGGACTGCACCATCGGTGCGGGGTCAGGCCGCGCAGGGGCGGTGGCCGCAGTAGCTGTGGACGACGCGACGGCGCGATCAGCGGCCGGCTGGCAGGCGGAGAGGGCCAGCGTCAGTGACGTGGCGAGGGCAAGGAGGGCAGGAGTTGGGCGCATTCCCCGAGCGTAGCCCGCCATCGTCGCCACGTCATGCGCACACGGTCATGCGGGGCAGTCACCGAGTCCAGGCGCATGCCCATGTGGACCGGTGGACGGTGGGCTCAGGTCGCCCCTGCCACGCAGCGTGGCCGCGCCCCGATGGGACTGTCCACGCCCTCGCCCGGTCAAGCCACCCGGCTGCGCCGCTGCCGCGTCAGGTGCACCAGCAGCAGCGAGATCGCCGCCGGCGTCATGCCCGGAATGCGCTGCGCCTGGCCGATGGTCTGCGGCTGCACGCGCTGCAGCTTCTGCAGCACCTCGGCCGACAGGCCGCGCACCCCGGCGTAGTCGAACTCGGCGGGGATCTCGGTTTCCTCGTGGCGGCGCTGGCGCTCGATTTCGTCGCGTTGGCGGTCGAGGTAGCCCGCGTACTTGATGCCGATCTCCACCTGTTCGGCCACGGCCGCGGCGTCCACCGCCGGGCCCAGCGCCGGCACCGCCAGCAGCTTCGCGTAGTCGAGTTCGGGGCGCTTGATCAGGTCGCGCGCGCTGGTTTCGCGGCTGACCTCGATACCCAGGGTGGCGTTGATCTCGCGGCCCAATGCGTTGTTGGGCGCAGCCCAGATCGCACCGAGCCGGGTGTTCTCGCGCTCGATGGCCTCGCGCTTGGCATCGAATGCCGACCAGCGGGCGTCGTCGACCAGGCCGAGGTCACGGCCCACCGGCGTCAGGCGCAGGTCGGCGTTGTCCTCGCGCAGCTGCAGCCGGTACTCGGCACGGCTGGTGAACATGCGGTACGGCTCGCTGGTGCCGTGGGTGATCAGGTCGTCGACCAGCACGCCCAGGTACGCCTCGTCGCGGCGCGGGCTCCAGCCGTCGTGGCCGCGCACGAAGCGCGCGGCATTCACGCCGGCCAGCAGGCCCTGCGCGGCCGCTTCCTCATAGCCCGTAGTGCCGTTGATCTGTCCGGCGAAGAACAGCCCGGCCACCGCCTTGGTCTCCAACGTGCTCTTCAACCCACGCGGATCGAAGAAGTCGTATTCGATGGCGTAACCGGCGCGCGTGATGTGCGCGTGCTCGAAGCCGCGAATGCTGCGCACCAGCGCCAGCTGCACGTCGAACGGCAGCGAAGTGGAGATGCCGTTGGGGTAGATCTCGGCCACGTCCAGCCCCTCGGGCTCGACGAAGATCTGGTGGCTGTCCTTCTCGGCAAAGCGCACCACCTTGTCCTCGATCGAGGGGCAGTAGCGCGGGCCGATGCCTTCGATCTGGCCGGTGTACAGCGGGCTGCGGTCCAGCGCGCCGCGGATGATCTCGTGGGTGCGCTCGCTGGTGTGCGTGATCCAGCACGACACCTGGCGCGGGTGGTCGGCGTGCGTGCCCAGGAACGACATCACCGGACGCGGGTCGTCGCCGGGCTGCTCCTCCATCACCGAGTAGTCCAGCGAGCGCCCGTCGATGCGCGGCGGGGTACCGGTCTTGAGCCGGTCGACCACGAACGGACCTTCGCGCAGCTTGGCCGCCAGCGCGACGGACGGTGGGTCGCCGGCGCGGCCGGCGGCATACGTGGTCGGGCCGATGTGCACCTTGCCGGCCAGGAACGTGCCCGCGGTCAGCAGCACCGCCGGCGCGTGGAAGGCCAGCCCGGTCTGGGTGACCACGCCGCGCACCGGGCCATGGCCGGCATCGTGGTGGCCACGGTCACCAAACAGGATGTCGTCCACCGCCGCCTGGAACACGGTCAGGTTGGGCTGCCCCTCCACCGCGCGGCGGATGAAGGCGCGGTACAGCGCGCGGTCGGCCTGGCAACGCGTGGCACGCACCGCCGGCCCCTTGCTGGCATTGAGCCGACGCCACTGGATGCCCGCGGCGTCCGCGGCGCGCCCCATGATCCCGCCCAACGCGTCGATCTCCTTGACCAGGTGGCCCTTGCCGATGCCGCCGATGGCCGGGTTGCAGCTCATCGCGCCCACCGTCTCGACGTTGTGGGTCAGCAGCAGGGTGCGCGCACCCGCCCGAGCCGCGGCCAGGGCGGCCTCGGTCCCGGCATGGCCGCCGCCGACCACGATCACGTCGTATTCGAAGAAGTCGCTCATGGCTGAAAGTCTACGCCGATCAATCGCTTGGGTCGCGTCGGTCGGGATCGGTACGAGCAGGCGTCAAAAGTTGGCACACTTCCTGCGTATGTCTACATGCACCCGGTAGGACAAGCGCATCGCGCTGGCAGGCATTGGAACAGGGGCCCGCCACGTACTTGCAGGGGAAGCCCAGGGGGCCGCATGTCGGGGGACATCGGCCCCCATTCTTTTGCCTCGAACTTCTGCCACGCCGCCTCCGGGGCCGCCGCTCTGGGCGTTAGGGCGCGTGGCATGGCGTGTCCGCAGTGCGGCAATCCATCGGCGAGCACGGTCATTCACCGCGATCGGCGCTCCCTGGCCCGTTGTCGGCACCGGGACGGGCGCCGACGCCCGTCGAGGGCGGAACAGGGGGGATCCGTGGTTCCTCGGCGGGCGCCGACCTAGGCTCGTGCAGGCGCATTACGTCGCATTGCGACGCAATCTGTCAATAGCCTGCCCGCTGCGTCGCCGCCCCGCTCAAGGGTCGTCGGTCTGCCGGCGCTCGCCCTCGCGCTGCTGCGCCTGTCGTATCCCCTGCTCCATCCG
>CBFGOS010000254.1:0-3757 GCA_965650425.1 uncultured Lysobacter sp.
AACAGCTCGACCTGGTGGAAGCCAACGAAGCCTTCGCCGCCCAAGCCCTCGCCGTTGGCCGCGAACTCGGCTGGGACAGTGCCAAGGTCAACGTCAACGGCGGCGCCATCGCCCTCGGTCATCCCATCGGCGCCTCGGGTTGTCGTATCCTCGTCAGCCTTTTGCACGAGATGCGCCGCCGCGAAGCCCGCAAGGGGCTGGCGACCCTGTGCATCGGCGGCGGCCAGGGCGTGGCCCTGGCGCTCGAGCGCGACTGAAACCACAACGACAACGACGGGCGCCCGGCGCGCCCCGCAGGATCGGCTATGCGTACCCTCACCACCCTCGTTGGCAACAGCCAGAAACTCGATGGCGGCGCCATGTTCGGCAACGCCCCGCGCGCGCTCTGGGAGCGCTGGATGCCAGCGGACGAGCACCACCGTATCGACCTCGGCTGCCGTGCCCTGCTGGTCCGCGAGGACGATCGCAACGTCCTGGTGGAAACCGGCATCGGTGCCTTCTTCTCCCCGGAGATGAAACGTCGCTTCGGCGTGCAGGAAGACCGCCATGTACTGCTCGACAGCCTGGCGGCGGTGGGCCTGTGCGATGCCGACATCGACGTGGTGGTACTCACCCACCTGCACTTTGACCACGCCGGTGGTCTGCTCGCCGCCTGGGAAGACGGCAAGGCCCCGCGCCTGTTGTTCCCCAACGCGCGCTTCGTCACCGGCCGCCGTCAGTGGCAGCGCGCTTGCAACCCGCACCCGCGCGACCGGGCATCCTACATACCGGCACTACTCGAACTACTGGAAGCCAGTGGGCGCCTGGAACTCGTGGATGGCGAAGGCGGCTTCTCCCTGCTCGGCCCGGACTGGCGCTTCCACTGGAGCGACGGCCACACGCCGGGCCAGCTCCTGCCGGAGATCGCCATGCCCGACGGCCCGGTGGTGTTCGCCGGCGACCTGATTCCCGGCGCGCCCTGGGTCCACCTGCCCATCACCATGGGCTACGACCGCTTTCCCGAGGGTCTGATCGAAGAGAAGGAACGCCTGCTCGACAGCCTGCTGGCACGCAACGGCCGGCTGGTGTTCACCCACGACCCGGCGACCGCCCTGGGCCGGGTGAGCCGCGACGACAATGGCCGCTACACCCTGGTCGAAGCCAGTGCCGAGGTGCGTGACCTGGCGACCTGAAGCACGCAAAAACAGGACATATCTCACAGATCGTCTGCCAAGGGCTGCCGGAATCCGAAACACAACGGAACCGGCCGGCAGCACAGCGCTTGCGGGGGCCCCTCTCGGTGTGGCAATCAGCGTGACGGACCCGTCAGTCGGAATCCGCCCCTGCTCACTCCACACCTTGGGAGACAAGGATGCCAACACCCACCTTCCCCCGTTCGCGTACCATCCCGACAACCACCTCCCCCTTGCGCCTTGCGGCAGCGCTGCTGGCGCTATCGGCCAGCGCCAGCCCGCTCGCCATCGCCAGTCCAGCCGCAGGCGGCAGCCACCGCGAGCCGGTCTTCGCCTACCCGCTGGTCAAGGGCGCCGCGCTGTCCAGCACCAACGGTGTCTACGTCAACGACCGGGACGAACTGTTCGTCACCAGTGTCGTCGGTCGCAGCATCACCCAGTTGAACCCCCGTAGCGGCCGAGTGATCCGCACCCTCGGCCCGGCACAGGGCGTCGAGGCGCCGGACGATCTGGTCTTCGACCATGCCGGCAACCTCTACTGGACCGCCTTCCTAACCGGGGAAATCGGCCGCCTGACGCCGGACGGCGAGAAAACCACCGTGGCCAACCTCGGGCGCGGGGTCAACGCCATCACGATTTCCGACGACGGCAACACCCTCTATGTCAGCCGCGTGTTTCTCGCCGACGAGGTGTGGCAGATCGACCTGACCGGCGCCAACCCGCCGCGCCTGCTCGCCAACAACCTCGGCGGCTTCAACGGCATGGACCTAGGCCCCGACGGCAAGCTCTACGGCCCGCTGTGGTACCACGGCCAGGTGGCGCGCATCGACCCGGCCAGCGGCGGCGTCGAGATCGTCGCCAGCGGCCTGAGCACTCCGGCGGCGGTCAAGTTCAACGCCGCCGGCGACCTGTTCGTCATCGACCAGGCGCGCGGCCAGGTGCTGCGGGTGGACGTGGAGAACGGCGCGCTGCAAACGGTCGCCGAGGTGGGCGAAGGCGCCGACAACCTGGCCTTCGACTCGAAAGACACGCTGTACGTCTCCAACGCCCACGACGCGGCAATCCGGCGCGTGACGCTGAACGGCGACGCGGGCGACGTCCGCCGGCTCACCCGCGGCGGCATGACCACCGGCGCCGGCGTCGCCGTGCACAAGAAGGATGGGCGCGAATCCGTGTTCGTCGCGGACATCTACTCGTTGCGCGAGTACGCCCCGCGCAGCGGCCGCCTGCGCGGCATCGCCCACAGCATCGTGGGCGGCGTCACCCCGTTGAACACGCCATTCAGCGTGGGCGCCCATGGCGATTACCTGGTCACCACCTCCTGGTTCTCCAATGCCGTGCAGGTCTGGGACCCGGAACTGGAAACCGTGGTGGCCGACCACCGCGACTTCTCCGTGCCGCTCAACGCCATCGGCTTCGGCAACGATCTGGCGGTGGCGGAACTGGGCAGCCGCTGCGTCATGCAGCGTCCGGCCAACACCATCGAGCGCAACCCGCTGGGCTGCGGCTTCAGCGTGCCGGTGGGCCTGGCGCAACGCGACGGCAAGCTCTGGGTATCGGACTGGGCCACCGGCTCGGTCTGGCAAGTCGCCGAAGGCTACAAGGCCCTGGCGACACCCAAACTGATCGCCGACGGATTCGCCCAACCGGAGGGCCTGGCCGCCACACCGTCCGGCGCGCTGCTGGTGGTGGAAACCGGCGCCGACCGCCTGGTGAAACTCGACCTCGCAACGGGCAAGCGCACGGTACTGGCGAAGGACCTGCCAGTCGGTAACAGCGGCACGCCGGGCTATCCGCCGTCGTGGATTTTCAACGGCGTGGCAGTGGACGACTGCGGTGTGGCCTATGTGACCGTCGACGGCGATCGCAGCGTTCGCCGCATCGCCGATCTACAGGCCGTGCGTTGCGAGCTGGGGCGTAGTCATCGCTGACGTCGAGCCGTTCCTGGGGATTCTGGATGGGCGGCTTCGCGAGTTGTGAAGCCTCCACCTCCGTCCCTCACAGTCCCCAGCACAAACACCCACTCCAACTCCCCAAGCAAATACCCCCGTCCTGTACTTCACTCAAAGACACCCTCAGGTATCCACAAGACCGGGAGGAGCGCATGAGCACTCGGATCTTCGTCAACCTTCCTGTGAAAGACCTGGACCGTTCGATGGCCTTCTACGAGCGCCTGGATTTCGAGCTGGACCTTCGCTTCACCAACGACAGCAGCGCCTGCCTGGAAATCGCCGACGGCCTCTACCTCATGCTGCTCACCGAGGCGCGCTTTCGCGAGCGCATCGGCGGGCCGTCCTGCGATGCCCAACGCAGCATCGAGGTGCTGGTCAGCCTGGCCCTGGACAGCCACCAGGAAGTGGACAAGCTGCTGAACAAGGCCGTGGCAGCCGGCGCCGGCGCGCCAGCCAGCAAGCCACGCGCCGCACGCGCGACGACGAAGAAAGCCGCCAGCCCGGCGGCCGCCGATGCGGCCCAACCGACGCCGCAATCAGCTAAGAAACCGCGCAGCCCGCGGGCCAAGAAAGACGCCTGACAGGCGTCCCGCAGCCGCTGCAGTGTCCCGGCCAGCCTGTCCGGCCGGGCCG
>CBFGOS010000255.1:0-3752 GCA_965650425.1 uncultured Lysobacter sp.
TCGTCGGCGGTGGTGTGGTCGTGCAGGCGGTAGGTCATGAACTCGATGACGCTGCCGCCCTCGCCGCTGCGCGCACGCTCGCTGGCGCGGCGCATGCCTTCCAGCACCGCGATCAGGTCGTTGCCGTCCACCTGCAGGCAATGCAGGCCGCCGGCCAGGCCCTTCTGCGCCAGCGTGGTGGCGCCGGTCTGCGCCGAACGCGGCACCGAGATCGCCCAGCCGTTGTTGACCACGCACAGCACCAGCGGCAGCGAGTACGCGCCGGCGGAGTTCACCGCGGCGTAGAAGTCGGTCTTGGACGAGCCGCCGTCACCGCACACCGCCACGGCCATGTTCTTCTCGCCGCGCAGCTTGAACTTCAGCGCGGCACCGGCCGAGTACAGCATCTGCGTGGAGATCGGCACGCACCACGGGTAGTCCTGCTTCGGCCCCGAGAAATCGTTGCCGCGCTCGTCGCCACCCCAGTACAGCAGCACCTCGCGCGGCTTCACTCCGCGCATGAACTGTGCGCCGTATTCGCGGTAGCTGGGGGCGAAGGTGTCGTCGGGCTGCATCGAGGCGCCGATGCCGACGTGGGTGGCCTCGTGGCCCAGGCAGGCGGCGTAGGTGCCCAGCTTGCCGGTGCGCTGCAGGGCGATGGCCTTGGTGTCGAAGGTGCGCACGAACAGCATCTGCTTGAACAGCGGCAGCAGCATTTCCGGGTCGGCCAGGTCGGCAGGCGGCTCGGCGACGAGGGTGCCATCGGGCCCCAGGTATTGCAGGTACTCGATCTCGTATCGCGCGGCGATCGTCATCGCGGGGACTTCCTCGGTTGGAACGACGGTTGGATCAATCCCGCCATGATAGGTGCGCGGCCGTAAAGTCACGTTGCGCGGTGCGGCATGACAAACGGCAAAGGGCGCGGCAGGCGCCATGGTTCGCGCCGGCGCCGCGGCTCCATACGGCATGGAAGGGGGGTGCGAGAACGCCAAGCCTAGGGGCCTGCGCTGCCGTGCTGCGTTACTCTGTCGCGCTACATCGAGGCAACACTGATGACCGTCGACAAGAACCAACGCGAGCTGGAAACCGGCATCCACACCGACCTGTCCGGGCGGATGACCTACGGCGGCTACCTGCACCTTGACCGCCTGTTGTCGGCGCAGGCGCCGCTCTCCAGCCCGCCGCACCACGACGAGATGCTCTTCATCATCCAGCACCAGACCTCGGAGCTGTGGATGAAATTGATGATCCACGAGCTGCGCGCCGCGCTCGTGCACCTGGGGCGCGACGAGGTGTGGCAGACCCGCAAGGTGCTGGCGCGCTGCAAGCAGGTCATGCGCCAGCTGACGGAGCAGTGGTCGGTGCTGGAGACGCTGACTCCCTCGGAATACATGGGGTTCCGCGCCATCCTCGGGCCATCCTCGGGTTTCCAGTCGCTGCAGTACCGCACCATCGAGTTCCTGATGGGCAACAAGAACGCGGACATGCTCAAGGTGTTCGCGCACGATCCCGCGCTGCACGCCGGCCTGGCCGAGGTGCTGAACGCACCCAGCCTGTACGAGCATTTCCTCCACTACCTGTCGCGCTTTGGCCATGCCATCCCGGCGCAGCACCTGCAGCGCGACTGGAGCCAGCCGCATGTGTCGGACCCGGCCCTGCGCCCGGTGTTCGAGCGCATCTACGAAGACACCGACACCTACTGGCGCGAGTACTCACTGTGCGAGGACCTCGTGGACTTGGAGAGCCAGTTCCAGCTGTGGCGCTTCCGCCATATGCGCACGGTGATGCGGATCATCGGGTTCAAGCGCGGCACCGGCGGGTCCAGCGGCGTGGGCTTCCTCAAGCAGGCGCTGGAGCTTACGTTCTTTCCCGAGCTGTTCGAGGTGCGGACCTCGATTGGACCGCAGGGCGGCTACGGAGGCGCGCCGGGCTGATGCCCGGCCGGGCAGCGCCCAGCGCGGTTCTCGCGCCCTTTACGAGGTGACAGGCAGGCTGAGGGCGCCGTTTCGGCAGTCGATGGTGCATCGCAGCAATGCGCTGCCGGTTTGACGTGGCCACCGACAGCCGGTAAACCTCCCGGGTCCCGTGCCGGTTGCACGGGCTGCAATTTCTTTTTTTCGAACCACACAGGGGACCCCGCATGAGCGGAGCCGCAGTACCTAGCCAGGGCAACGAAGCGCCCATTCCCGAGTTCAAGCAGATCCTGGGCCATCCCAAGCCCCTGTGGATGCTGTTCATGTCGGAGTTCTGGGAGCGCTTTGCGTTCTACGGCATCCGCTGGGCACTCGTGCTCTACATCGTCGCCCAGTTCCACGGCGGCGACCCCTCCGGCCAGGCGCCGGCCAACCTGACCTACGGCTCCTACCTGGCGCTGGTCTACGCGGGCGCGATCTTTGGCGGCTACGTGGCCGACCGGGTCATCGGCTACCAGCGCTCGATCCTCTTGGGTGCGGTATTCATGGCCGCCGGCTTGTTCATGATCTCGCTGCCCAGCCAGCAGATCTTCAACTTCGGCCTGGCCACGATTGTGGTCGGCAACGGCCTGTTCAAGCCCAACATCTCCACGATGGTCGGCAAGCTCTACTCGACGGGCGACGAGCGCCGCGACTCGGGCTTCACCATCTTCTACATGGGCATCAATGCCGGTGCGTTCATCGCGCCGATCCTGACCCAGCTGCTGGCGCAGAAGGTGTTCGGCACCGACGCCATGCCGGCGTACAAGATCGTGTTCATCGCCGCCGGCATCGGCATGCTGATCAGCCTGGTGTGGTTCTGGTTCGGCCGCCGCCAGCTGCAGGGCATCGGCCGTCCGCCGGAGGACGCGCCGGGCAAGCACCGCGTGGCTTACGTGGCCATCGGCGCGCTGCTGGCCATCCCGGTGGTGTACTCGCTGCTGGCCGTGGGCGCCGGCGCGCTGCAGTGGATCCTGACCGCGCTGTTCATCGGCCTGTCGGGCATGCTGCTGATGGAAGGTTTCCGCAACGGTGCCGTGGCGCGTGACAAGGTCATCGCGATGCTGCTGATCTTCGCCTTCAACATCCTGTTCTGGATGTTCTTCGAACAGGCGGGCAGCTCGTTCACCTTCCTCGCGGACCAGATCGTTGACCGCAACCTCAACGGCTGGGAGTTCCCGACCGCGTGGTTCCAGTCGGTCAACTCGGTGGCGATCATCACCCTCGCTCCGGTCATCGCCTGGATCTGGGTGAAGCTGGGCAAGGCCAACCCGTCGATCCCGCGCAAGTTCGGCCTGGGCCTGATCTTCAACGGCCTGGCATTCCTGCTGCTGATGTTCGCCCTGTCCAGCCTGCTCGACCCGGCTACCAACAAGATCCCGTTCTGGACCCTGTTCGCGGTGTACTGGATCCAGTCCATCGGCGAGCTGTGCCTGTCGCCGATCGGCCTGTCGATGGTCACCAAGCTGGCGCCGATGCGCCTGGTCGGCCTGGGCATGGGTGGCTGGTTCCTGTCGACCGGCATCGGCAACAACCTGTCGGGTATCTTCGCGGGCCACGTGAGTGGCGAGGGCGGCATGACCACCGCCTCCGCGCTGGGCGGCTACACCTTCGGCTTCTGGGCCCTGGTGGGCGCCGGCGTGGTGCTGTTCCTGATCGCCCCGCTGATCCAGCGCCTGATGCATGGCGTGAAGTAACGAACTGGCGCGTGCCCGCCAGCGGGCACGTGCACGCCGGGAATCGTCCCGCAGGGCGGGACAGGAACCGGTGTCGCACGATGAAAGTTCACACCGCAGCGCCACGGTCCGCCGTGGCGTTGCT
>CBFGOS010000256.1:0-3740 GCA_965650425.1 uncultured Lysobacter sp.
GAGACCGACGCCTGTGTGCGCAGCGTGGCGCTGGCGCCGGTCATCGCGACATACAGGCTCTTGTCCATGGCGGCTCAGCCCCTGCCTTAGCGGATGTTGATCACGGTCTGCGTGATCTGGTCCTGGGTGGAGATCATCTGCGCGTTGGCCTGGAAGTTGCGCTGCGCGGTGATCATGTTGACCAGCTGCTCGGTCAGGTTGACGTTGGACGCTTCCAGCGCGCCGCCCTGCACCAGGCCGAACTCGGAAGTGCCGGCCGGCCCGCGGCGGGGCTGTCCGGAGTCGAACGTCTCGGCCCAGGTGTTGTCGCCCAGCGACTGCAGGCCCTGCGGGTTGTTGAAGGTGGTCAGCGCCACCTGACCCAGCGGGTTCGCCACGCCATTGCTGTAGCGCGCCAGCACCACGCCTTCCTTCGACACCTCGATGCCGGTCAGGCGGCCGGTCGCGTAACCATCCTGGCTCAGCGAGAACACGCTGAACGCGTTGCCGTATTGCGTCGACTTGCCCATGTCCAGCGTCATCGTCATCGGCGCGGCCCCATTGGTCGGGGTGAATGCCGGCATCGCGATCTGGCCGTTGGCAGGCGAGAGCATCGCGCCCGTGTCGGAGTACTGCACCAGGTTGGGGCCGGCCGCGGCGCCGCCGTCCATCTGCGTGTACACCTGCCACTCGTTCGGGTTGGTGGTCTTCACGTAGTAGACGGACTGGGTATGGCTTGCGCCCAGCGAGTCGTACACCGTCAACGAGGTGGTGTGGTTGTAGGTGTTCGGATCGGTTGCATCGAACGGCGTCACCGACGGCACCGCCGCGTCGGCCGGCAGATTGGTGCTGATGGTGGACACCGTCGTGGCATTGGGCGGGGAGTCGCCCGTGGCGAGGCGCAGGTCACCCATGCGGCCGGTGTCGAAGCCCGCGCCATTGGCGTTGGGCTGGAACACCTGCAGGCGATGGCCCGCCGGATTGACCACGTAGCCATCGCGGTCGGCGCCGAAGTTGCCGGCGCGCGAATAGGTGGTGGCGCCACCGTTGGACAGGGTGAAGAAGCCTTCGCCGGGCAAGGCCATGTCCAGCGCGCGGCCGTTGACATCGACGTTGCCCTGGTCGAACTGCTGCGCGACCTGGGCCAGGCGCACGCCCGCGCCGATCGCGTTCTTCGATAGCCCGTAGGCCGATGCCGGGAACACGTCGCCGAATTCCGCGCGCGACTGCTTGAAGCCGGTGGTGTTGGCGTTGGCGATGTTGTTCGAGGTGACGTTGAGGTCAGAACTGGCGGCGTTCATGCCGCTGAGGGCGATGCGGAAACTCATGCGGGCTGCTCCTGGAGGGTGGCGATGTCGCCGTCGTTGCGGGGTGTCCGGATCAGCTGATCCGGCGGACCGAGCCCAGCGCGAAACCGCCGAGTCCGGAGAGGTTGAGGGTCAGGCCGGTGGGCTCGATGGACACGCTGTCCACCCGCGCGGCCAGGCGCACCGGCAAGGCCGCGGCGTTGTCGCCGACGCTGCTGCTGGCCTTGATGGCATAGGCGCCTGCCGCCACCGGACGGCCGGCGTCGTCGCGGCCGTCCCACTGCCACGCCACCGGGCCGGCGCCCGAGGCCTGCACCGTGCGTCGGGCTACGCGCTGGCCGTTGGCGTCGAGGATGTCGACCTGGATCGGGCCCGCGCCTTCGGCGACGACTTCGCCGCGCAGCGTGCCTTCGCCCGGGTACTGGAACGCGTTGGCATCCACCAGCGCCTCGCGGCCCACCAGCGCAGCGGCGCGCAGGGTCTGGTCCGATTCCATGACACTGGCCATCGAGCCCATCGCCGAGTTCATCTGCTCGATGCCTTGGACCGTGGAGAACTGCGCCAGCTGGGCCAGGAACTGCTGGCCTTCCAGCGGCTTCAGCGGGTCCTGGTTCTTCATCTGCTCGGTCATCAGGCGCAGGAAGTCCGCCTGGCCAAGGCCATTGGAGCGGGCCTTGTCCGCGTTGCCGGCCAAGCCGAACGCGGCATAGGGGTTGTCGTTACTGGTGGATGCGATTGCGCTCATGGCGTCCGGGGCTCCAAGGGATCAGTCGATCAGCGGCCCATCGCCAGCGTGGCCTGGGCCAGCTCGCGGGCGGTGTTGAAGACCTCGACGTTGGCCTGGTAACTGCGCGAGGCCGAGATCATGTCCACCATCTGCGCCACCGGATCGACGTTGGGCGCGTACACGTAACCCTTGTCGTCGGCCAGCGGGTGGCCGGGCTCGTAGCGCTGCACCGGGGCGGCCGTGCTCTGCACCACCTCGGTCACCTGCACGCCCGACAGGCCGGGCTGTCCCGCCACCTGCTGGGCCTGGAACACCGGCATGCGTGCGCGGAAGGCGTCCTCCGGCTTGCCGGCCACCGAGTCCGCATTCGCCAGGTTGCTGGCAATCGTGCTCAGGCGTACCGACTGCGCGTTCATCGCCGAGCCGGCGACATCGAAAATCGGAAGGTTGCTCATGGCTCAGGTCCCCCGGGCCTTATTGGCCGGTGATGGCGGTCAACATCGAGCGCACCTTCGACTCGATGAAGGAAAGCGAGGCGCGGTACTCCAGCGCCGCCTGGCCGAAGGCGGCCTTCTCGCGGTCGCCGTCCACGGTGTTGCCGTCCAGGCTGGGCTGGCTGGAAGCGCGCTCAAAGCGGGCCAGGGCCCCGGCCTGGCTGATGCCGTCCCCCGGCCCCGGCTGCATGGCGGCCTGCAGGGCGCGGTTGAAGTCCAGGTCCTGGGCCTTGTAGTTGGGGGTGTCCGCGTTGGCCAGGTTGGCCGAAAGCAGCTGCAGCCGCTGCTCGCGCAAGGCGAGGGCGGTGCCGTGGATGCCCAGGAAACTCGAAGTTGGCTCGGCCATGACTGGCCTCCGTCGGGGATTCGACAGAGGTCAAGCAAGCCGCGTGCCATGGCCGCCCCAAGAGGCGGCCCAGCCGGTCAGGCCATCGACATCAACCGGTGCTGGATCCGCTCCGAAAGCTCCTTTTCGGAGTACTTCGGCACGAAGTCGTCGGCCCCGACACGCTCCACCATGGCGTGGTTGAACACGCCCGAGAGGGAGGTGTGCAGCAGGACGTACAGGTCGCGCAGGACCGGGTGGCGACGGATTTCCGTCGTCAGGGTGTAGCCGTCCATGGCCGGCATCTCGATGTCGGAGATGACCATGGCGTAGCGCTCAAGCGGCGAGCGGCCGGCGTCGACCATCTGCAGCAGGTGATCCAGCGCCTGGCGGCCGTCGGACAGCAGGTTGGCGGTCAGCCCCATCTGCTCCAGAACCATCCGGATCTGGTTGCGTGCCACGCGTGAATCGTCCACCACCAGCACCTCGCGGGGGCCGTCGGGCGTGTTCGCCAGCAGCGGCGCGACGCCCTGGGCATCGCTGGTCCGGGGAATCGCCTCGGCCAGCACGCTCTCCACGTCCACCAGCTGGATCAGCTCGCCGTTGTAGCGGGTCACGCCCGTCAGTGACCGGCAATCACCGCCAAAATCCGGCGGCGGCAGCACGTCCTCCACCGCGATGTTGACGATGCGGTCCACGCCGGAGACCAGGAACCCCTGCACCGAACGGTTGAACTCGGTCACCACCAGATACATCGGCTCCGGCGCATCGGCCGGGGTGCCCTCGTGGGCCAGCACGACCGCGACCCGGTCGGCCGCGGCCTCGCCCTGCTGGAACTTGGAGTGGACCAGGACCTGCGGCGGGCCGGACCCGAAGACGGTGGTCTCCTTCGCCGAGTTCGAGCTGAC
>CBFGOS010000257.1:0-3714 GCA_965650425.1 uncultured Lysobacter sp.
AGCCGGAAGACCTGATCAAGTTCGGCCTGATCCCCGAGTTCGTCGGCCGCCTGCCCGTGGTTGCCACGCTGGAGGAGTTGGACGAGACGGCACTGGTCAAAATCCTGACCGAACCGAAGAACGCCATCACCAAGCAGTTCAAGAAGCTGTTCGACATGGAAGGCGTGGAGCTGGAGATCCGCCCGGACGCGCTTGCCGCCATCGCCCGCAAGGCGCTCAAGCGCAAGACCGGCGCGCGCGGCTTGCGCACCATCGTCGAATCGGTGCTGCTGGACACCATGTACGACCTGCCGTCGCTGGAGAACGTCAGCAAGGTGGTGGTGGACGAGTCGGTGATCGATCACAAGACCGAGCCGTACCTGATCTACCAGACGCCGCCGGCCGCCGCGCCGAAGGCCGCCGCGGGCGACTGACCCGCCGCGGTCGCCACCCGGTTCGCGCAAGCGGGCCGGGACGGTGTCCTGCGCAATCCTGACGCCGCCCTCACGGGCGGCGTCGTCGTTTGCAAGTCCATGTTCCTGAACGGGTTTGCAGCCGGGCGACGGCAGCGTTCAACGTCGCGCTTGCATCCCCGTGCGGAGGCCCCCATAACCGTGGCCATAGGGCCGAAAGCCCCCCGTTATTACTGTGGAAAGGCGCCCGCCGCCCGACCCTGCCGTCCCCCGGAGAGCGCCATGACCGAATCCACGTCCCGTGAGCCCGTTGCCAGCGCATCGCTTGACCTGCCGGTGCTGCCCCTGCGCGACGTCGTCGTGTTCCCGCACATGGTCATCCCGTTGTTTGTAGGCCGCGAGAAGTCCATCAAGGCGCTCGACATGGCCATGGACGCCGACAAGCGCATCCTGCTGGTGGCGCAGAAGGCCGCCGAAACCGACGATCCGGGTGCGGACGACTTGCATCCGGTCGGCACGCTCGCCCACGTCCTCCAGTTGCTCAAGCTGCCCGACGGCACGATCAAGGTGCTGGTGGAAGGCGTGTCGCGCGTGGCGATCGATCGGGTCAGCGAGACCAACGGCACGCTCACCGGTCGCGCACACGAGGTGGCGCCCGAGCATGACCGCCCCGAGCGCGAGCTCGAGGCCATTGCGCGCTCGCTGATGGGCATGTTCGAGCAGTACGTGAAGACCAACCGCAAGCTGCCTCCCGAGCTCATGCAGACCCTGCAGGGCATCGAGGAACCGGGCCGGTTGGCCGACACCATCGCCGCTCACCTGGGCGTGCGCCTGGTCGACAAGCAGAAGCTGCTGGAGACGCACGCCATCGGCGCGCGCCTGGAGCAGTTGGTGGGCCTCGTCGACGGCGAGATCGACGTGCAGCAGCTGGAAAAGCGCATCCGCGGCCGCGTGAAGTCGCAGATGGAGAAGAGCCAGCGCGAGTACTACCTCAACGAGCAGATGAAGGCGATCCAGAAGGAGCTCGGCGAGATCGACGAGTCGCCCAACGACATCGACGAGCTCACCCGCAAGATCGCCGAGGCCGGCATGCCCAAGCCGGTGGAGACCAAGGCGAAGGCCGAGCTCAACAAGCTCAAGCAGATGTCGCCGATGTCGGCCGAAGCCGCCGTCGTGCGCAATTACCTCGACTGGCTGCTGGGCGTGCCATGGAAGAAGCGCACCAAGATCCGCAAGGACCTCAAGGCGGCGCAGGACGTGCTTGACGCCGACCACTTCGGCCTGGAGAAGGTCAAGGAACGCATCCTTGAGTACTTGGCCGTGCAGTCGCGCGTGAGCAAGATGAAGGGCGCGATCCTGTGCCTGGTCGGACCGCCGGGCGTGGGCAAGACCTCGCTGGGCCAGAGCATCGCGAAGGCCACCAACCGCAAGTTCGTGCGCATGTCGCTGGGCGGCGTGCGTGACGAGGCCGAGATCCGTGGCCATCGCCGCACCTATGTCGGCTCGATGCCCGGTCGCATCGTGCAGAACCTCAACAAGGTCGGCAGCCGCAACCCGCTGTTCGTGCTCGACGAGATCGACAAGATGTCGATGGATTTCCGTGGCGATCCGTCCTCGGCGCTGCTGGAGGTGCTGGACCCCGAGCAGAACAACGCGTTCAACGACCATTACCTCGAGGTCGATCTGGACCTGAGCGAGGTGATGTTCGTCGCCACCTCCAACTCGCTCAATATCCCTGGCCCGCTGCTGGATCGCATGGAAGTCATCCGCATCCCCGGTTACACCGAGGATGAGAAGCTCAACATCGCCATGCGCTACCTGCTGCCCAAGCAGATCAAGGCCAATGGCCTGAAGGAAACCGAGCTGAAGGTGGACGAAAGCGCGGTGCGGGACATCGTGCGCTACTACACGCGCGAGTCCGGCGTGCGCAACCTCGAGCGTGAGATCGCGAAGGTCTGCCGCAAGGTGGTGAAGGAGATCGCGTTGGCCGGGCCGAAGGCGAAAAAGGCAGGCGCGATCAAGGTCACGTCGAAGAACCTCGAGAAGTACCTCGGCGTGCAGCGCTTCGATTTTGGCCGCGCCGAAGAGCAGAACGAGATCGGCCTCGTGACTGGCCTGGCCTGGACTGAAGTCGGCGGCGACCTGCTGCAGATCGAGTCGACGCTGGTGCCGGGCAAGGGACAACTGCTGCTCACGGGCCAGTTGGGCGATGTGATGAAGGAATCCGCGTCGGCGGCGTTGAGCGTCGTGCGTGCGCGCACCGAGCACCTGGGCATCGACCTGGACTTCCTGCAGAAACACGACGTGCACGTGCACGTGCCCGAGGGCGCGACGCCCAAGGACGGACCGAGTGCGGGTATCGCGATGGCCACGGCGCTGGTGTCGATGCTGACCAAAAATCCGGTCAAGGCCGACGTGGCGATGACGGGCGAGATCACCCTGCGTGGCCGCGTGCTGCCCATTGGTGGGCTAAAGGAAAAGCTGCTCGCCGCGCTGCGCGGTGGCATCCGCACGGTGGTGATCCCGGATGAGAACAAGAAGGATCTGGCCGACCTGCCCAAGGCCGTGACCCAGGGACTGAAGATCATCCCCGTCCGCTGGATCGACGAAGTGCTCGATATCGCGCTGGAACGCCCTGTGGGGCCCGCCAAGCCTGCCGCCGGGGAAAAGCCGTCGGGAGCGAAGCGCACGCGCAAGTCAGGCACGCAGGCGAGCGTCAAGCACTGACGCCCGCCGCTTCTTCCCCGCGAGAAAAATCCTCTGGAAGCCCCGTCGTTATTGGGTTTGCGGCTTGCGGGGGCAATATGCCGCTGGTATAACGGGCGCAACCGCGCGTCCCTATTGCGCGGCAAGGTCGATCGGGGACTGCACTGTCGAGACAGGCAGCCCCGGTTCTCAAGAGAATGCGGTCACATCCGCACACGGAGTCCAAAAGAATGAACAAGGCCGAATTTGTTGCTGCCGTCGCCGACGCTGCCGAGCTGTCCAAGACCGACGCCGCCAGCGCTGTCGACGCAGTGATCAGCGTGATCACCAAGACCCTGAAGAAGGGCGAGACCGTCACGCTCGTTGGTTTCGGCACCTTTGAAGTCCGCAAGCGCGCTGCACGCCAGGGCCGCAACCCGAAGACGGGCGAGACCATCAAGATCAAGGCCTCGAAGAATCCGTCGTTCAAGGCTGGCAAGGCCCTGAAGGACGCTGTAAACTAAGCGGCTCGCTGACCGGGCCTTGGTCTGGTCAGTCAGTTGGGTGCTTAGCTCAGCGGTAGAGCGTCTCCTTTACACGGAGAGGGTCGGGGGTTCGAAACCCTCAGCACCCACCA
>CBFGOS010000258.1:0-3667 GCA_965650425.1 uncultured Lysobacter sp.
TGGAGCGGGTGCAGCGGCGGAACGTGGTGCTGGGGGTGTGGGGCGGGGTGGGGGGGGGAGTGTTGTTGTCTGCCTCGCCCCCCCCCCCCTACCCCGCGCCTTCGAACGGCGTACTCAGCCCAACGCGGCCTGGTGGACACCGGCCACTGCCCGGCCGGACGGATCGGCCATGGCAGCGAATGCTGCATCCCAAGCAATGGCGGCGGGGGACGAACACGCGATCGACTTGCCACCGGGCACCGTCTCGGCACAGGCATCCCCGGGGAAGGCCTGTTCGAAGATGCGCCGGTAGAAGTACGCCTCCTTTGTTTGAGGCGGGTTGATCGGAAAACGCTGCTCGGCCGCCGCCATCTCCTTGTCGCTGACGTGGGTCTCGGCGTGGGCCTTCAGCCCGTCGATCCAGCCATAACCCACGCCGTCGCTGAACTGTTCCTTCTGGCGCCACAGGATCTCCTTGGGCAGATAGCCCTCGAACGCCTCGCGCAGGACGGCCTTCTCGATGCGCACCGTGCCATCGGCACGTGCGCCGGCCATCTTGTGCGCCGCGTCCATGCGCATGGCCACGTCCAGGAACTCGACGTCGAGGAACGGTACGCGCGGCTCCACGCCCCATGCCATCATCGACTTGTTGGCGCGCAGGCAATCGTAGCTGTGCAGCGCGTCCAGCTTGCGGACCAACTCCTCGTGGAACTCGCGGGCGTTCGGCGCCTTGTGGAAATACAGGTAGCCGCCAAAGATCTCGTCGCTGCCCTCCCCCGACAGGACCATCTTCACGCCCATCGCCTTGATGCGCCGCGCCAGCAGGAACATCGGCGTGGATGCGCGGATGGTGGTGACGTCATAGGTCTCGATGTGGCGGATCACCTCGGGCAATGCGTCCAAGCCCTCTTCGAAGGTGTAGGTGAACCCGTGGTGCACCGTGCCGAGCGCCTCCGCCGCCACCTGTGCGGCCTTCAGGTCGGGCGATCCCTCGAGCCCGATGGCGAAAGAGTGCAGCCGCGGCCACCAGGCCTCGGACTGGTCGTCCTCCTCCACCCGACGACGCGCGAAACGCGCGGCGCAAGCGGCCACCAACGACGAATCCAACCCGCCCGAAAGCAGCACGCCATACGGCACGTCGCTCATCATCTGGCGGTGCACTGCGCGCTCGAATGCCTCGCGCAGTTCCGTCCGATCCACCGCCACACCCTCAACCGCCTGGTAATCGCGCCACGCGCGCTCGTAATAACGAATGGGCGCCCCTGCGGCGCAGCGCGGGTCCGCACTGTCGAAGAAGTGCCCCGGCGGGAACGGCGCCACGTCGTCACACACCCGGACCAGCGCTTTCATCTCCGAGGCCACCCACAACCGGCCATCGGCATCATGGCCCCAGTACAGCGGACAGATGCCCATGTGGTCCCGCGCAATCACGACTCGCCGGCTGGCGCGATCCCACAACGTGAAGGCAAAGATGCCGTTCAGTTGCCCCAGCCACGCACCGATGTGCAGGCCATCACGGTAAAGCGCGTTGACCACCTCGCAGTCCGAACCGGTCTGGAACGCATAGGGCTTGGCAAGCCGGCGTTCCAGGTCGCGGTGGTTGTAGATCTCGCCGTTGACCGCCAGCACCAGCTCGCCATCGGCCGACCGTATCGGTTGGGCGCCGCCAGCAGGATCGACGATGGCCAGGCGCTCGTGAACGAGGATGGCGGCGGCATCCACATGGACGCCGCTCCAGTCCGGGCCACGATGGCGCTGCCGCGCCGACAACGACAACGCGAGGGGACGCAGCGGCGCGAGGTCAACGCCGGGACGGAGATCGAAGAGACCGAGGATGGAGCACATGGGGAGGAGTTCCTGGGGAGTGGAGAAAACAAAAAGGCCCGCACTTCGCAGTGCAGGCCTTGGAGAGAGCGAGTAGCGTTTACGCGTGCTAGTCGCCGGCCTGCGGGAGGCTGGCGTTGTTATTCAGATTGTTGCCGCGCGCTGCGGCGCAACCGGACCCGAGTCGGGCGGTTCGTGCGCTGGCGAGGGAGGCAACGGAGGTCATGGCTCGATCCTGCAACAGGTCCGGCGTGCTGCGCAAGCGACGCTTTCAGCTGAAACGAAGCATCCATGCGTCCCGCCTACGCCTCCGCTAAGCTGGCCACCGGAGGCGCCAATGATGAAATGGGTGGTCCGGGGGTTCCTGTTCGTCGTGTCGGCAACCGCGCTGATGGTGCTGGCGGCGTGGGTGATGCTGCGTGGCAGCCTGCCCCAGTTGGAGGGCGACCTGGTGCTGGCCGGGTTGTCCGCACCCGTCAATGTGCAGCGCGACGCCCTGGGCACGGTCACCATCGATGCCGCCAACGAAGCCGATGCCATGCGGGCGCTGGGCTACGTGCATGCGCAGGAGCGCTACTTCGAGATGGACCTGATGCGCCGCACGGCCGCGGGCGAGTTGGCCGCATTGTTCGGGCCGCGCGCGGTCGAACTGGACAAGACGCGCCGCGTGCATCGCATGCGCGCCCGCGTCCAGCGTGACCTGGACATCATCGCCGGTGACAAGCGGACAGTGCTCGACGCCTATGTTGGAGGCGTGAATGCCGGCGTTGCCGCGCTGCGCACACGTCCGTGGCCCTATCTGCTGCTGCGTGCCCTGCCCGCGGCATGGCGTGTCGAAGACAGCGCGCTCACGGGCTACGCCATGTACTTCGACCTGCACGATCCCAGCAACGCGCGCGAACTGGCGCTGTGGCGGCTCCAGCCACGCTTGCCTGCCCCGTTGTTCAACCTGCTGGCGTATGACGGCAGCCGATGGGATGCGCCCGTTGCCGGCAGTCCGCGTGGCGATGCCCGACTGCCCTCGTCCAACGAGTTGAACCTGCGGTCACTGCCGGGCACAGCGTCCGCAACCGTCCATCCAGTCGATGAAATCGCCGCCACCGGCAGCAACAACTTCGCCGTGGCCGGCGCACTGACCCGTGACGGCCGCGCCATCGTGGCCGATGACATGCACCTGGGCCTGCGGGCACCGAACATCTGGTTCCGGGCGCGCCTGCGCTATGCCGATGAGAAGGCACCTGGCGGACGCGTTGATGTCACTGGCTTCACCCTTCCCGGACTGCCGACCGTCGTGGTGGGCAGCAACGGTCATGTGGCGTGGGGCTTCACCAACGGCTACGGCGACTGGCTGGATTGGCGCCAGGAACGGCCTTGCGGCGCTGGGCCAACCTCGGGGCCGTGTGAGCGCGTGGTCCGCCACCAAGAGCCGATCGCGGTGGCGGGTGGCGCTCCGGCGCCGTTTACGGTGGATGAGTCGGCCTGGGGTCCGATCCTGCACCGCGAACCCGACGGCACTGCGCTGGCACTGCGCTGGACGGCCCATCTACCGGGCGCGCTCAACTTCGGACTGAGCCAATTTGCGCGTGCCGGCTCGCTGGACCAGGCGTTGGCGTTCGCCGATGCCGCGGCGGTACCAGGCCAGAACCTGGTGATCGGTGATCGGAGCGGCCGGATCGCATGGCGCATGCTCGGCCCGATGCCGTTGCGCGGCGAAGGCTGCTCCACCCGCCACCTGGTGGAGTCCGGCAACGCCTGCCGTCCGTGGCCCGTATCAACCGCCAACGCTCCCGCCGTCGTCGACCCACCGGCCGGTCGCCTGTGGACAGCCAACAGCCGCGTCGTCGACGGAAGTGCCCTCGACCGC
>CBFGOS010000259.1:0-3665 GCA_965650425.1 uncultured Lysobacter sp.
AAGCCCGCAGGCGCAACGCGGCCGCGGTGCGCGCGTACGACGCCAGCGCTGAACGGCCTTGGGCACGGGCATGCCAATAACGGGTCAGCGCCAAGCCATCGTCACCTTGGTACGCCTGTAGCAGCCGACGCGCGCGATCGGCTTCGCCGGTCTTCAGCGCCAGGCGCGCCTGGGCCACGGCATCGAGGTTGGCCAGTACGCCGAACGGGGAGCGGTCCACCACGGGGGCTGCGAGGGCACGGGCACGCGCCACACGCGCCGCATCGCCCCACCCGGCGGCCACATAACCGGCGTACAGGACGGCAGCGGCGACGGATTCGCGGGTCCGGCCGACGGTCTGCGGCAGCGTGGCCTCCGCCTCACGGATCAGCGCGTCGACCTCGTCGCGAAGCCGCGCGGCAGGTGCGCCGTGCTGGCGCACGGCCAGCACGGCCGCGCGGGCTGCCCACTCGAATGCCTGGCGCGGCTTTCGCGTGTTCGCCGCCAGATCGTCCGCCAGACCCTGCGCTTCGGACCAGCGCCCGGCATCGGCGGCGATGGTCATCCGGGCCATGCGCTGCTCCAATGCCAGCGGCGGTGGGAGGCCCGATGCCGGCGGCAGCAGTGCAAGCGCCTCGTCGTGGCGGTGCTGCGCGGCTTCGAGCAAAGCCGGCTCGACGAACACAGCCGGAAATCCGGACTGTCGCGCCGCCTTGAAGTGACGGCGCGCGGCCACGACGTCGCCCAACGCGGCATCGGCGACCCCAAGGTAGTGCCAGGCCGCCGGCCGGGTCACGGCCTGTCGCGCCGTCGCCTTGCGGGCGAACTCACGCATCGCCGGGTAGCGGTTGGCCAATCGCAGCAGGTTGGCGGTGTTGAAGGCGGCGACGTGGAAATCGGGGTAGAGCCTGGCCAGGGCTTGCCATTGCCCGAGGGCGTCGTGATCCAGCCGCAACTGGGCAAGTTGCGCCTTGGCATACAGGCGCTCGCGATCGGTCAGGCGGGCGGTGGCTTGCAGGGCCGTGGTGAGTTCAGACAGCGCGGTTGGCACATCGGTGCGCGCGTAGGCAATGCGGGACAGACCGATGCGCGCCATTGCGAAGCCAGGATCGAGCGTCAGGGCTTGGCGGAAGTGCTGCTCGGCCCCTGGCAAGTCCTGCCGCGCATAGGCGGCTTGCCCCAGGCTGAAGGCGCGCAGTGCATCAACGCTCGCAGTGGTGGCCTTGTCGAGCGGCACTGAACTGGCCTGCACCGAGGCCATTGCCTCGCCCAACCGCTGGCGCAGCGCGTCGCTCGCCTCACCCACCGCCTCGACCAGGGCGTCGGGACCTCGACCCGTAGCCGTCTCGGTGAACACCGTGGTTTGGGTCGCCGGGTCCACCACCTCCAACGTCATCCTCAGTTGCCCGCCGACGGTCGCCACGGTTGGCAGGAGCACGGCGCGCGCGCCATCGCGCACTGCGATTTCGGACGCAACCGCGCGGTCCACGCGGGCCGTAACCGGATCGCGCCTCATGGCCCGCAACGCCTCGTCCACGCGCGCCTCGGCGACCACGTTGACGTGGCGCGATTGCTCGAGTGCGACGCGCAGGGCCGTTTCGACCGCGTCGTCATAAGCATGGTTGCCGGTTAGATTGCGCAGGTCGGCCACCACCACCCAGTCGCGGCTGGCGAATGCAATGGCGGGCTGGGGGCGGGTAGCCCACCACGTTCCCAAGCCCAATGCCGCCAGCAAGGCCACCTGGGCGGCGAGTGCTGTTGGCCGTCGCCACCGCGGGATGTCACGCCACGCCTTGTGCGTGGCCAGCGGTGCGCGCAGCGGCGCGACACCCGGTTCGCCCACTTCAAAGATTTCCTGCGCGTCGGGTACGCCCTTGAAGCACCAGCGGCCGTGGGACTTCCACATCAGGTCCAAACCGCGCTTTCCCAGTTCCCGCACCGCGCGGTGAGCCAGGGATTGGGCCACTGCCGAAAGCAGGATCTGGTTGGGCCGCCCGGCGGCCATCAGTCGCGCCGTCATCGACTTGGCCGCGCCCTCGACCTCCAGCAACTTGGCACCGACGCGAACCGCTTCGTCGCTGTTGCGCCAGGCCAGCACCTCGCCCACGTGCAGGCCGGCACGCGCCTTCAGGTCGACCTTGTGTTTCGCGCCCAGCTCACGCAGGCACCGGAGGTAGTCCAGGGCAAAACCCAGGCCGTCGATGGGGCGCCCGAACAACAACAGAAGGCCATCGGAGCGATCGATCAAATGTCCGCACCATTGCTGTTGCAGCGTCAGCACCATGGCATCGTGGTCGCGGAACAGCACAGCCGCCGCCACGTCGCCCAAGTGCTGCACGAGCGCGGTGGAATCGCACAGGTCGGTGAGCAGGAGCGTGCGGAGTTGGAGGGCATGGCCCAAGGCCGACGGGGACGACGACCACGCGGGAGAGGCGTCCATGCCACCTGTGCTCACGGCGCGGTCCGGGTGTCCTGCCATTCCACGCGGTTGCCCCCGCGACGCTTGGCACGGTACAGCGCGGCATCAGCGCCGGCATACCAGTCGTTGACGTCCGTGCTCGACGGGATGAGACAGGCGCCGATGCTGAAGTTGCAGATCACGGGCAGGTCATGGGCCATGCCTTGCAGGCCGCGCGCCGTGTCCAGCGCGAAATCGGCGATGCGCATCACTTCGTCGCGAGTCGTGGCCTGCACCAGCAGTGCGAAGTCATCCCCGCCCAGTCGGCATGCCACATCGCCGGGCGCGGACACCGCGCGCAGGAGGCTGGCCACGCCTTGCAGCACGCGGTCGCCCGCAAGCGGGCCGTGTCGATCATTGATCCGGCTGAATCCATCGCAATTCAACAGCAACAGGCCTAGCGGGGCCGTGGCGCCACTGCGCCGGCGGTCAACCAGATGGCGAACCAGACCGCGCCGATTGGCCAGCCCGGTCAGCGCGTCAGTCCGGATGAGCACTTCGGCGTGTTGCAGCTGGTTCGCCGTGTCCCGCAGACGATCGAGGGCCGCATCGAGCGAGCGCTGGGATCGATGCGGCAGATGGCCCAGCACGGGCTCGCCCAGCATCACGCGCATGATTGCGCGGCGCAGGAATTGGCACACCATGCCGGGCTCACGCTGGACCAGGCGCTCGTAGGCGTCGCGTTGCAACTCCAGCAGCGTGCCGTCGAAGGGTGCCCGGGCGCTGGCACTGCGCGCGTGCCCGTCGATCAGCAGGCCCAATTCGCCGAAGAACCTCGCCGACCCCAGCCGCTTTGCCGCGCGGCCGTCGCCGAAATCCAGATCAATGACGCCTTGCACCACCACGTACATCGCCGTGCCAGGCTCACCACGCTGGAACAGCACCTCACCCGCGCGGACACGACGGAAGGTGCCAGCATCGACGAACAGGGCGAACTCCTCCGGCGTGAGCGACTCCAGGGCCTGCACTTCACGCCCCGGAACGCATTCCCGGATCGGTCTGTCGTGCCACGCGACCGCGGCCGCGCCTTCCGCTCCCATGTCGTTGGCCCTTGCCTTCAGTGCCCTGAAAGCGGTCACCTTACCTCAATCGGCGCACCCCGCGAGCCGGCGCGGATGACGCCATTTCCTGCCGAACGGACGCAGGCCGTTTGCGGCTTCGGGCCTGCCTCCCATTCATCGCCGCGCGGGGGTGGACGTTCGCCACCCCGCGCGTGGCTCGTGCCTAA
>CBFGOS010000260.1:0-3662 GCA_965650425.1 uncultured Lysobacter sp.
TTCGACGCGCGTGGCAACACCGAGCGCGCCACGCTGAATTCGCTGCAGGCGCGCATGCCGACCGGCACGCTGGACGCGCGCGGCGACGTGGCGTGGGCGCCGTCGTTGCGCTGGGCATTTAACGCCAATCTGGCCGGCTTCGATCCGGGCTATTTCGCACCCGCGTGGAAAGGCGCGGTGAACGGCGTGCTGGCCAGCCAAGGCAACACCCGCAGCGATGGCGGACTGGAGGCCACGCTGGACGTGCAGCGCCTCGGCGGGCGGCTCCGCGAACGCGCGCTGTCGGGGCAGGGCCGCTTCGCCCTGCACGGTGCCGCCCCGGGCCGTGGCGACGGCCGATACGAAGGCAACGTGACGCTGAGCCTCGGCGCGAGCCGGGTGCAGGCCAAGGGCGCCGTCGGCACCGCGCTCGACGTGGACGCGCGCTTTACCCCATTGCACCTGGCGGACCTGCTGCCCGGCGGACAGGGCACGTTGCAGGGCCAGCTGCACCTGCGTGGCCCGCGCAACGCACCGGACGTCGATGTCGACCTCGATGGCCGCAGCCTGCGCTACGGCGACTACCGGGCCGACACGCTGCACGCACGCGGCCGACTGCCGTGGCGCGGGCGCAACGGGGCCCTCGACGTGCAGGCCACGGGCCTGCAGGCCGGCCTGCCGTTCGACACACTGGCGCTCACCGCACGCGGCGCGGTGGAAGCGCTGCAACTGGATGCGCGCGCGCGTGGCGAGATCGGCGCGCTGCAACTGGGCGGCAATGCCAGTCGCAGTGGCACGCTGTGGCAGGGCACCTTGGCCGCACTCGCCTTCGACCCCGCCAAGGGCGCGCAGTGGCGGCTGCAACAGCCCGCGCGCTTCCGTTGGGACGGCCGCAACGGCACGCTGAGCACCGCCTGCTTGGCCTCCAGTGGCGGCGGCACGCTGTGCGCCAGCGCCGACTGGCCACGCCGCGGCCTGGACATCGACGGCCGCGGCCTGCCGCTGGCGCTGCTGCAGCCGTACCTGCCGGAGCGCAGCGACCGGCGGCCGTGGCTGCTGCGCGGCGACGTCGCGCTTGACGCCCAGGTGCGCCCGTTCGGCAATGCCTGGCGCGGCACCGCAACGCTCACTTCTGCCGGCGGCGGGCTGAAGTTCAGCGAACGCGCGCGCCGCGAGCCGGTGCGTTACGGCAATCTCACCCTACGCACGACGTTCGATCCACAGCGCCTCACCGCCGAGCTCGACGCCACGCTCAACGACGATGGCCGCGTCGAGGCGCGCGTCGCCACCGGCTGGGATGCCTACGCGCCGCTGGTTGGCGAGGTCGCCGTCAACACCGACGAGCTGACCTGGATGGAGTTGTTCTCGCCGGACATCGTCGAGCCCACCGGGCGCCTGGCGGGCCGCATCCAGCTGTCGGGCACGCGCGCGCAGCCGCTGCTCGGCGGCAACGCCCAGCTCAGCAACTTCGCCACCGAACTGCCGGCGCTGGCGATCCAGTTGCGCGACGGCGATGTACGCCTGGATGCGCAGCCGGACGGCAGCGCACGCATCCGCGGCCGCGTGCGCTCGGGCGAAGGGACGCTGACGCTCGACGGCACGCTTGGCTGGCAGGGCGACGACACGCCGCTGGTGCTCAACGTGCGCGGCGACAACGTGCTGGTGTCCGACACCCGCGACCTGCGTGCCGTGGCCAGCCCCGACGTGGTGGTGCGCTACGCCGCGGGACAGCCACTGCAGGTCACCGGCACCGTGACCGTGCCATCGGCGCGGATGGACCTGGAGCGCCTGGACGAAGGCGTTTCCGCTTCCGACGACGTGGTCGTGCTCGACCCGGTCGATCCCGAGGCCAAGGGCACGCTGCCGCTGGACCTCGACCTGACCCTTGCACTGGGCGATGACGTGCAGCTCAACGGCTTCGGCCTGGATGGCACGCTCGGCGGGCGCCTGCGCGTGCGTGCGCGCCCCGGCCGCGAGATGACCGCGACCGGCCAGCTCGACGTTGATGGCCGCTACACGGCCTACGGACAAAAGCTCACCATCACCCGCGGCCAACTGGTGTGGTCGGGCGGCCCGGTCGGCAACCCCATCCTCAACATCCGCGCCGAGCGCGAAGTGGGCCAGGTCACCGCCGGCGTCGACATCCGCGGCCGCGCCAGCGCACCCGAAGCCACGGTGTGGTCCGACCCCGCCAGCTCGCAGTCCGAAGCGCTGGCCTACCTCGCGCTCGGCCGGCCACTGTCCAGCGCCAGCCGCGATGAGAGCCGCCAGCTCAATGCCGCCAGCGCCGCGCTCACGGCCGGCGGCAGCCTGCTGGCCTCGCAGCTGGGCACGCGCATCGGCCTGGACGATGCCGGGGTCATGGAAAGCCGCGCATTGGGCGGCAGCGTGCTGGGCGTGGGCAAATACCTTTCGCCCAAGCTGTACGTCAGCTACGGCGTGTCGTTACTCGGCACGGGCCAGGTGCTCACGCTGAAATACCTGCTGCGCAAGGGCTTCGACATCGAGATCGAATCCAGCACGGTGGAAAACCGCGCATCGGTCAACTGGCGCACGGAAAAGTAGCCGATCAGCCGATCAGCAAGCCGCGCTCCTGCGCGATCCGCGCCAGGTCGGCGGCATTGCGCGCGCCCAACTTCTCCATCAGGTTGGCGCGGTGCCGGTACAGCGTCTTGACGCTGATGCCCAGGTCGATGGCCAGCGCCTTGGGCGGCTGCTGCGACAACAGGCCGCGCAGGGTCTCGCGCTCGCGTTGGCTCAGGCGGGTGGCATCGGCATTGGCGCGCATCGGCGCGATGTCGCTGCTGAGCACGCGCTCGCCGGCGTGCACGCGGCGCAGCGCCGACAGCAGCTCCTGCGCCGCGGCGCCCTTGGTGATGTAGCCGTGCGCGCCATTGTCCATCGCGCGAACCACCAGCGCCGGGTCCTCGTGCATGCTCACGACCACCGGCTTGAGCGTCGGCGCGATTGCCAGCAACGCCGGCAGCAGTTGCAGGCCGCTCTGCTGGCCCAGCGAGATGTCGACCAGCGCCACGTCCAACGCGTGCAGGCGTACCGCCGCCATCGCTTCTTCCGCCGTGCCCGCTTCGGCCACGACCTGCAGGTCGGGCGCGGCCTCGCACAGGCGCTTGAAGCCCTCGCGCACGATGGCGTGGTCATCCACCAGCAGGATCCGGATCATCGCGTCAGTGTGCCAGCGCCCCCATTGGGCACCCCCGAGAATGTTTCCCAATGACAACGCGGGTCAAACCGTGGCTGGCGGGTAAGCCGCGCGCGGCAAAGCGCGCGCCCTTGAGCAGCGGCTTGCCATCGACCACGTCGGTCCAGGCCACGTAGGCGCCACCATCGGCCAGCACCAGCTGCGGAAAGCCGGTGGCGCGGCCGCGGCCCTGCAGGCGCGCGACCTCCAACCGCTGCAGCTCGCGTGACAGGTCGGGGGTGTAACGGGCCAGGTGCAGCGTCTGGCCCTGCGGCGATTCGCGGACCCACAGCACCCAGGCCGAATCGGCGTCGAGGGCCACGTCGACACGCCCCTGCACGGTCTCGCCGCGATCCACCACCACCGGTGCGGCAAACCCATCGGCCGCAGTGGTGCTGCGCGCCAGTTTGAGCGCGGGCACGTCGCCGGCGGCGGTGTACCAGCCGACCAGCACGTCACCGCCGCGCGCGGCCAGCGCCGGGCC
>CBFGOS010000261.1:0-3652 GCA_965650425.1 uncultured Lysobacter sp.
CCGGCACCGCACCCAAGTTCGATCCCCAGCACCTGTCGGAGACGGTCAAGACGCTGTCGTCGGACGAGTTTGAAGGCCGTGCGCCGGCCAGCGCCGGCGAGACCCGCACGGTCGAATACCTGTCCGAACAGATGCGCGCGGCCGGCTTGCAGCCCGGCGGCGACCTGGGCCCGGACGGCAAGCGCGCCTGGACCCAGGCGGTGCCGCTGCTGCGTGCTGAAATCGTCGGAACGCCGGCATTGTCGGTGGCCGTCGGCGGCCAGGCGCAAGCGTTGGCGCAGGGCGAGCAGATTGCGGTGCGCGCCGCGCTGGACGGCTCGAAGGCCGTATCGATCGCCGACGCCCCGCTGGTGTTCGCCGGCTATGGCGTGAAGGCGCCGGAGCGCAACTGGGATGACTTCAAGGGCGTGGACCTGCGCGGCAAGATCGCGGTGGTGCTGATAAACGATCCGGACTTCGAGACCAGTCAGGGCGATTTCGGCGGCCCGGCGATGACCTACTACGGCCGTTGGACCTACAAGTACGAGGAAGCCGCGCGCCAGGGTGCGCTCGGCCTGCTGATCGTGCACGAGACCGCGCCAGCGTCGTACGGCTGGGCCACGGTCAAGAATTCCAACACCAACACCATGTTCGACGTGGTGCGCGAGCAGCCGGGCGCGGTGCACCCGCGCATGGAGGGCTGGATCCAGCGCGATTTCGCCGTCGACCTGTTCCGCCGCGCCGGCCTGGACTTCGAGGCGCTGAAGCAGCAGGCGCAGACCCGCGGATTCCAGCCGGTGGAGCTCAAGGGCGTGACGCTGTCGGCCGACTATGCGGTGGATTCGAAGGTCATCACTTCGCACAACGTCGTGGGCCGCGTCGAAGGGCGCAAGCGTCCGGATGAGACGGTGATCTACACCGCGCACTGGGACCACCTGGGCGTCGGGCTGCCGGATGCCAAGGGTGATCGCATCTACAACGGCGCGGTGGACAACGCCACCGGCACCGCAGCGCTGCTCGCGTTGGGACGCGCCTTCGCCCACGCCAAGCCGCGGCCGGACCGCTCGCTGGTGTTCCTTGCCGTGACCGCCGAGGAAAAGGGTCTGCTGGGCTCGGAGTACTACGCCTCGCGGCCGCTGTATCCGCTGGCCACCACGGTGGGCGTGATCAACATGGATGCGCTCAATCCACAGGGCCCGGCGCATGACTTCACCATCTCCGGCAGCGCCAAGCTCGAACTGCTCGATGGCCTGATCGCCACCGCCAAGCGCTGGGACCTGCGATATACGCCGGATTCCAAGCCGGAAGCGGGTTACTTCTTCCGCTCCGACCACTTCCCGTTTGCCAAGCGCGGCGTGCCGGCCATTTCCTACGGCTCGGGCAATGACTGGGTGGACGGCGGCGTGGCCGCCGGCAAGGCCGCGGGCGAGGTCTACACTGCCGATCGCTACCACCAGCCGGCCGACCAGTGGGAGGCGAGTTGGACCTTCACCGGCATGACCCGCGAACTGCAGGTGCTGTACACGCTGGGCAGCGAACTGGCGCACGGCAAACGCTGGCCCAACTGGGATGCAGGTTCGGAGTTCCGCGGTGCGCGCGACGCCAGTGCCGACCAGCGCAAGTAAGCCGCGCACGATGGTCAACGTGATCCACCGGCCGCAAGCGGCCGGTGGCGGCGTGTCCGGCGCCAAGCGGCGGGGCGGATGAGTACGCGTGCAATCGTGCACCTGCTGCTGCATGCCGCGGTGCCCGCGCTGGTGGCGTGGCTGTTCTTCCGCGACCGCTTCGGCAAGGCGTGGCTGCTGATGCTGCTGGGCTGGGTGATCGACCTCGACCACCTGCTGGCCGACCCGATCTATGCGCCCAACCGCTGCAGCATCGGCTTCCATCCGCTGCATACCGCGCCGGCGATCGTCGCCTACGGCGCGCTCACCCTGCCCAAGCGCACGCGGTTGTTCGCGATTGGCCTGCTGATCCATGTGGCGCTGGATGCGCTGGACTGCGTGCTGATGAAGTGACGCCGCCCGGAGGCGGCGTCATGCAGGTTGGGTCAAAGCGCTACCCATAGCCTGCGACAGTGATCCGACGATCGATGCCCAGCGAGGCCGGGCGAGGCGTGTGCGTCTGGCGCAGCACGCCTCTGTGGGCGATGGCGTCAGGGGGCCGCTCAGCCGCCCTGCTTGGCCTTGGCGAAGGCGGCCGCGAGCGCATTGTTGGCCGGCGGTGCCGACTGTACGCGCGGTGCGTTGCCGCGCGGGGTGTCACGACCACCGCCGCGGGGGGCGGAATCACGAGCGCCGCGCGCATCACGGTCATTGCCGCGTGCTTCGCGCGGTGCGGGCACGGCATCGTCCAGCCGGCGGGTGAGGGCGATGCGCTTGCGCGGGATGTCGACCTCGATCACCTTGACCTTGACGATGTCGCCGGCCTTCACCACCTCGCGCGGGTCCTTGACGTACTTGTCCGACAGCGCGGAGATGTGGATCAGCCCGTCCTGGTGCACGCCGATGTCGACGAACGCGCCGAATGCCGCCACGTTGCTGACCACGCCTTCCAGCACCATCCCGACCTGCAGATCCTTGATGTCCTCCACGCCGTCGGCGAAGCGCGCGGCCTTGAACTCCGGGCGCGGGTCGCGGCCTGGCTTCTCCAGTTCCTTGAGGATGTCGCGCACGGTGGGTACGCCGAACTTCTCATCGGTGAACTGCTCGGGCCGGAGTCCGCGCAGCAGTGATGCATCGCCGATGACCTGCTTCACCTCGCGCCCGCACTGCTTGAGGATGCGCTCCACCACCGGGTAGGCCTCCGGGTGCACCGAAGAGGCATCCAGCGGCTGCTCGCCACCGGCGATACGCAGGAAGCCCGCACACTGCTCGAAGGTTTTGTCGCCCAGGCGCGGCACCTTGAGCAGTTCCTTGCGCGATTTGAACGCGCCGTTGGCATCGCGGTAGACCACGATGTTCTCGGCCACGGTGGACGACAGGCCCGACACGCGGGTCAGCAATGCGGCCGAGGCGGTGTTCACGTCCACGCCGACCGCGTTCACGCAGTCCTCCACGCGCGCGTCCAGCGCCCGCGCCAGGCGGAACTGGTCCACGTCGTGCTGGTACTGGCCCACGCCAATCGCCTTGGGCTCGATCTTCACCAGCTCGGCCAACGGGTCCTGCAGGCGGCGCGCGATGGACACCGCGCCACGCAGCGACACGTCCAGCCCCGGGAATTCCTTCGCCGCGAACTCCGACGCCGAGTACACCGATGCACCCGCCTCGCTGACCACGATCTTCTGCATCTTCAGTTCGGGCGCGAGCTTGATCAGGTCGCCGGCCAGCTTGTCGGTCTCGCGGCTGGCGGTGCCGTTGCCGATGGCGATCAGCTCGACCTGGTGCTTGGCGCACAGCGCGGCGAGCACGGCGATGGTGGCGTCCCAGTCGTTGCGCGGCGCGTGCGGATAGACGGTGGCGGTGTCCAGCAGCTTGCCGGTGGCATCCACCACCGCCACCTTGACCCCGGTGCGCAGGCCCGGGTCGAGACCCAGGGTGGCGCGCGGGCCGGCCGGCGCGGCCAGCAGCAGGTCGTGCAGGTTACGGGCGAACACGCTGATCGCCTCGTCCTCGGCGCCTTCGCGCAGCTCGCCGAGCAGGTCGGTTTCCAGGTGGGTGTAGAGCTTGACCTT
>CBFGOS010000262.1:0-3624 GCA_965650425.1 uncultured Lysobacter sp.
ACCGGACTTGATCTCGAGCGTGGTGGCGCCGTCGGCCAGCAAGGCGCGGGCGCGGGGCAGCGACTGCCGCAGCAGTTCGTCCTCGCTGGCCTCGCGCGTGGCGCGCACGGTGGAGAGGATGCCGCCGCCCGCGCGGGCGATTTCCTCGTAGCTGGCACCCTGCAGGCGCAGCTCGAACTCGCGCGCGCGATCGCCGGCAAACACCAGGTGGGTGTGGCAATCCACCAGACCGGGTGTGATCCAGCCCGACGCCTCGATCACCTCGCTGGCCAACCGTTGTGGCGCATCCGGCAACGCGGTGCGCGGGCCCACGAACGTGAGCACACCGTCGCGCCAGCCCAGTGCGCCGTCTTCGATGGTGGCGTAGCCCTGGTCGGCATCGAGGGTGGCCAGCGCGGCGCCGGTGATCAGGCCATCCCAGGGGAGCGTGGTGGTATCGGTCATCCGCGCATTCTAAGCCGGTCGGCGGCGAGCCCTCAGGCGGCGAACAGGTCGTCGCGGGGCAATGCGCCCTCCAGCTGCAGCAGGAATTGCTTGGTGGGCAAGCCGCCGCCAAACCCGGTCAGGCTGCCGTCGGCGCCGATGACGCGATGGCAGGGCAGCACGATCGGCAACGGGTTGCGGCCATTGGCCGCGCCCACCGCGCGCATGGCCGATGGGCGTCCCACGCGCTGGGCAAGTTGCGCATAACTGATCGTCTCGCCATACGCGATGGTGGATAGTGCGTGCCACACCTCGCATTGGAAGGCGGTGCCGCGCGGTGCGAGGGGCAGGTCGAAGCTGCGGCGTGTGCCGGCGAAGTATTCGTCGAGTTGGCGGGAGGTTTCGCGCAACAGCGCGTGGTCACCTGCCTGCCAGTCCGCGCCGCGCTGCACGCGGTGCCGCGACTCATGGAACTCGATCACATGCAGGCCATCGTCGCTTGCCGCGAGCAGCAACGGGCCTACGGGGCTGTCGACAGTGGTATGGCGGATCATGGTGCTACTCCGGAGGGCGCGCGCCGTGGCGCGTTGGCGCGGGACTTGGGGGTGGGTTGCAGTTTCGAGCCGGACGCCGCCTGCAGGGCCGCGTCACGCCACAGGTGGATCACGGCATACGCGCGCCACGGACGCCATTGCTCGGCAAGGACGGCCAGCGCCTTGCCCGTGAGGAGATGGCCATCGCCGGACGCCTGCTGGCGCAGCACCAGGTCGTCGGTGGGGAAGGCGTCGGGATGGCCCAACGCGCGCATGGCGACGTAGTGCGCCGTCCACGGGCCGATGCCGGGAAGCGCAACCCAGCGGGCGACAAAATCCTCGAGCGTGCGCTCGGCGCGGAAGTCGACACGGCCTTCGAGCAGGGCGCGGGAGACGGCACGCACCGTCTCGGCGCGGGCCCGGGTCAGGCCAATGCTGGCGAGGTCGGCGTCGACCAGCGCGTCCGGTGTCGGGAACAGGCACTCCAGGCCGTCGGCCAGCGGCGTCGGCAGCACGTGTCCGAAGCGATGCGCCATGCGGGTCGCCAGCGTTCGCGCCGCGGCCACGCTGACCTGCTGGCCGAGGATCGCCCGCACCGCGATCTCGAAGCCATCCCAGCCGCTTGGCAGGCGCAAGCCAGGGTGACGGTCCAGCAGCGGTTGCAGGCGTGGGCTGGCCCCCAGCGCATCGGAGATGGCCTTGGGATCGGCATCCAGGTCGAACATGCGGCGGATGCGATTGACCGTGTCCAACAACGCACCCGCGGGGATGCCATGCAGTTCCAGCCTGAGCGCATGGTCTCCGCCGGGCCACGCACTTACGCGCAGCCAGCCTGGGGCGGTTCCCGTGGCGACGGCGCGCGAATAGCCATCCGCGTCCACCCGTTCCACGCCCGGCAGCGCGCGGCTCCGCAGGAAGTCGAGCATCGCACCGAAGTCATAGGGCGGCCGGTAGCCAAGCCGCAGCGTCAGCGCGCCCTCGTCACGGGCGACCGTCCGCTTGCGCAACTCGCGCGGCGCCATTCGGTAGGCCTCCTGGAAGGTGGTGTTGAAGCGGCGCAGGCTGCCGAAGCCGGCAGCCATGGCGACATCGGTGATCGGCAGGTCGGTTTCGGTGAGCAGTTGCTTGGCGAACAGCAGCCGGCGCGTGCCATGGACCCCGATCGGCGGCGCACCCAGGCGCTCCACGAACAACCGTCGCAGCTGGCGTTCGCCCAGGTTCACGCGCTCGGCCAACGCCGCAAGGGGCTGGTCGATGAGCACGCCTTCGTCAATCAGCTTCAACGCGCGGGCGATGACCGCGTCGCCACGGCGCCACGCCCCGTCGCCCGGCGACAACTCCGGCCGGCAGCGCAGGCAGGGGCGGTAACCGGCGGCCTCGGCGGCGGCGGCGTTGACGAAATAGGTGACGTTTTCCGGCTTGGGGGCCGGTGCCGGGCAGACGGGGCGGCAGTAGATCCCCGTGCTGGACACAGCGGTGAAGAACAGTCCGTCGAAGCGCGCGTCGCGGCTCAGCCGGGCCTGCTCGCAGACCTGGGGCGCGGGGAGGGTGGTGGCGGGCGCGGGCGGGGTGACACTGGACATGCGTGCAGGCTAGCACCGGGGGCGGACACAGACTCGCCGGATTCGGACATCAATGCTGGCGGGACGCACGGTGGCGGACGTCGCCAAGCGCAGCCGCAGCGGCGACAATTCGCACCATGCAGACGATTCCCCAGGCAAAGGTATGGACCGCGGCGGGCTGGAGCGCGCCCCGGCATTTGGCGACAGGCCCGGATGGGCGGCTCAAGGCTCCGCATATGCCGCTCGGCATGGCCCAGGAAGCACCCACGGGATTCACGCCTGCGTTGGCGGCCGCAGCGCACCCGCGCATCGTGCCCGGCATCGCCAACCTGCATTCGCACGCCTTCCAGCGCGCGATGGCGGGCATGGCGGAGCGCCAGACCGACCCGGCCGATTCCTTCTGGACCTGGCGCGAGACGATGTACCGCTTTGCCGCGCGTTTCACGCCTGAACGCCTGCACGCGGTGGCGGCGCAGTTGTATGCCGAGATGCTGGAGGCGGGCTACACCACCGTCTGCGAATTCCATTACCTGCACCATGCGCCGGACGGCCGTCCTTATGCGGACACTGCGGCGATGTCGCGGGCGCTGATCGCGGCCGCGCGCGAGACCGGCATCCGGCTGACCCTGCTGCCGGTGCTTTACATGACCGGTGGATTCGACGGGCGCGCCTTGTCGGACCGCCAGCGCCGTTTTGGTCATGACGTGGATGCCTACCTCCGCCTGCTGGAGGGCCTGCGCGGCGACGAATGCGATGGGTTGCGCGTGGGCTGCGCCCTGCACAGCCTGCGCGCGGTCCCGGGCGACGCGATGCGCGACGTGCTTTCGGCGTTGCCTCGCGACAGCCGCATCCACATCCACATCGCCGAGCAGACGGCGGAAGTGGACGAGTGCGTGGCCATGCGCGGCGCGCGTCCCGTGCGCTGGCTGCTGGAAAACGCAGCGGTGGACACGCGCTGGACGCTGGTCCACGCCACACACCTGGATGCCGGTGAAGTGCAGGGCATCGCGCGCAGCGGCGCCACGGTTGCCATTTGCACCACCACGGAGGCCAACCTGGGCGATGGGCTGTTTCCGTTGCGCGAGTATCTGGATGCTGGTGGCCGC
>CBFGOS010000263.1:0-3621 GCA_965650425.1 uncultured Lysobacter sp.
CCGCCAGCAGCGAACCGGCGTGCAGATCCCCCGTGGGGGACGGTGCGAAGCGGCCGCGGTAGCGGGAGGAGAGGGCGGGCGCGGTCACGCGGATGGGAACGGCGGCAGGTGCGCGAGGGCGCGGGTTCACTTGAAATCCATGCGAGACTGCCACACTTTTCACGTATCCGCGCACGGTGCGCGGCAGGATTTGAAGCATGTTCAAGCGGATCGTACTTTTCCTTGCCACCAACCTCGCCGTACTGGCGTTGCTGAGCATCGTCATGGCGGTGCTGCAGAACGTGTTCGGCGTGACGCTGGGCAACAACGGCGCCCTGCTGGTCATGGCCACCGTGTTCGGCTTCGGCGGCTCGCTGATCTCGCTGATGATGTCCAAGTGGGTGGCCAAGCGCACCACGGGCGCACACGTGATCGATCAGCCGCGCAACGAGGCCGAGCAATGGCTGGTCGGCACCGTGCGGCGCCAGGCCGAGGCCGCGGGCATCAAGGTGCCGGAAGTCGCCATCTACGACGCGCCGGAAATCAATGCCTTCGCAACCGGCCCCAGCCGCAACAACTCGCTGGTGGCGGTGTCCACCGGCCTGCTGCGCGCCATGAACCGTGACGAGGCCGAGGCCGTGCTGGCCCACGAGGTCAGCCACGTGGCCAATGGTGACATGGTGACCATGGCGCTCATCCAGGGCGTGCTGAACACGTTCGTCATCGTCCTGGCGCGCGTGGTGGGCCGGGTGATCGACGGCTACCTCAACGGCAACCGCGACGGCGGCCCGGGCCTGGGCTACTACGTGATCGTGTTCGTGCTGGACATGGTGTTCGGGCTGTTCGCCAGCATGATCGCCATGTGGTTCTCGCGTTACCGCGAGTTCCGTGCCGACGCCGGTGGCGCCAGCCTGGCCGGGCGCCAGAAGATGATCGCCGCGCTGGAGCGTCTCTCGCAGACCTACGGCGAAAGCACCCTGCCCAAGCAGGTGGCGGCGTTCGGCATCAGCGGTGCGGTAGGTCACGGCCTGCGCAAGCTGCTGATGAGCCACCCGCCGCTGGCCGAGCGCATCGAGGCGCTTCGCAACGCGCCGGTCGAGCCGGTCCGCGGCACCGTAGTCGGCTGATCCGCGCCACAGCGCCGAAGCAAAGAAGCCCGCCGAATGGCGGGCTTCTTCTTTTCGGGGCGCTGCGGGCCCGGCCTGCCTGGCGTGCGATGGCCGGTAGGAGCAGGCGACGGAGCGGGCGCTAGAACTCGTAGTCCATGTTGGGGCCGGACGCGGCCAGGAAATGGCCCTGCGCATAGTCCATCCCAGCACCGAACAGGATGGACATGCTGCCCGCATCCTGCACGAACTCGGCAATGGTGGTCTTCCCCATGTCCTTGGCCTTGCGCGTCATGTCGCGAAGGCGGGCCTGGAGTTCATTGTTGGTCGGCAGGTCTTCCATGAACGCGCGGTCGAACTTGAGCACCGCCGCGTCGAAGTGGGTGAGCATCTGGAAGGAGTTCAGGCCACTGCCAAACTGTTCCAGGCAGATGCGCACCCCCAGCCGTGCGAGGCGCACCTGGAAGGCCTGCGCGGCGCGCAGGTGGGTGAACACCTTGGACTCGGGAATCTCGATCACCAGCTGGCGACCATTGACACCATGCTGGGCCAGTTGCTCCTCGATATGGCGCGCGAGGCTGTCATCCTGGAGCGAGTGCTCGGTGATCTTGACCAGCATCGTGGTTTCATGGCCGCTGCGCGCGCGCTCGCCAATCAGGGAGATGGCGGTGCCCACGACCCAGCGGTCGATGTCCGACATCAGGCTGTTTTCCTCGGCGATCTGCAGGAAGGTCAGCGGCGGGACGATCTCCCCGTGTTCGCCGCGAAGGCGCAGGAATCCCTCGTACATCTCGCGCGGTTCGCCGTGCAGTCCGATCAGCGGCTGGTAGTGCAGCAGGAAGCCGTCACCCTCCAGGGCCTCGCGGATGCGGGTGATCCAGGCGGCCATGCGTTCGAGCTCGGCCCGGTCCACGGCGCCCGGATCGAACAGGTCGACACGGTTGCCGCCCACACCGATCGCAGACTGCACGCCAGCGGCGGCCTTGCCGAGCACCGCCGTCATGCTGGCGATGCGCTGGCTGATCTGCACGCCGCCGATGCTGGCGGTGATGTTCAGCGAATGGCTGCCCACTTCCAGCACTGCGTCCGCGAATGCCGCGCGGATCTGTTCGGCGAGCGATGCCGTCGTGGCGTGGTCGGCGCCGCGCCGCAGTACGCCGAACTGGTGTTCGCCGAAGCGGGCAACCAAGTCGTCAGGCCCCAGTGCGTTGCGCAGGCGCTCCGCACAGGCGGCGACCAGTTCGTCGGCCGCGCCCAGCCCGATGTCCTGGACGAGGCGGGCGTAATGATCCGGTTCCACCAGCATCAGGCCGTGCTGGGTCGCGTTCTGGGCGGCATCGGCCACCGTGTCCTCCAGCTCGCGCAGGAAGGCCTGCCGGTTGAGCAAGCCGGTCACCTGGTCGCGCTGGCGCAGTTCCTCCAGCAGGGCCTCGTCGACCGCGCCCGTTTCCTGGCGACGCAGGATGAGCTGCTGGCAGGGTTCGCCTTCGTAGGTGGCGGCAGTGAACTCCATGACCGCCGGGAACTGGGTTCCCTCCAACGTCCGCGCCTGCAGTTCGTGGCGCGGCGGGGGCGCCTCGCCCTTCGACAGGGACTTCAGCAGCTTCTTGAAACCTTCGACGTGCTGGGGCGCCACCAGGTCCAGCAGCGACATGCCCTCGATGTCCTCCTGGGACTCGAACCCGAACATCTCCAGGTACGCCGAGTTGGCACGGATGTGCATGCCTTCGTGAATGTAGGCGATGGGGTCGCGTGAGGATTCAATCAGTGCGTCGCAGCGTCGCTCCGTCTCGCGGACGTGGTTCTCGAGGCGGCGCAGGGCACGCCGTGCCTCCAGGTCGGTCCACTCGGTGCGCACCACCTGCTCGATCTGGACGGCACGGTCGCGCAGGACCACGCCATGCGCGCCCAGCGCACTGGCTTCCAGCAGCTTGGCGTCGTCGATGCTGTCATACAGGATGAGGACCGGAATGTCCTTGCCGGTGCCATCGACCACCGCCATCGCCCGTCCCAGCGGAATGGCCGTGGAGGCATGGGCGACGATGACCAGGTCGGGTGTCTGGCTGTCGAGCAGCGCCTTGAGCTCGTCTTCGTTTTCCGGGCGCGTGGGACGCACCGCGATGCCTGCGTTACGCAGGCCGCTGACAATGGCCTCTGCAGCCTCGACGCTGTCGTCGACGACCAGCAGGCGCAGGGCCTTGTCTTTGCCGATTTGCATGGCGATCTCCATGGGTCGGGGTTATGCCACGAAGCGGCAGTGGCCGTCCATGAGCAACAGCACATCCTCCGGGCGGATTCGCATCGCCTAGAGTGGTCGCTTGCCGGTATCGCCTGCCACTTCACGCACCAGTCGAGGCACCAGGTAACCCGAAAGCCGGGCAGCCAATGCGCCGTGAAGCGCCTTCGCCCGGTCGTCATCCACCTCGAAATGGGCGGCGGGCGTGCTGCCCTACTACCTGCACCAGTTGGACCGCGTGCAGGGCGCCGCCCATTTCGAGGTGGATGACGACCGGGCGAAGGCGCTTCACGGCGCATT
>CBFGOS010000264.1:0-3613 GCA_965650425.1 uncultured Lysobacter sp.
GGATGACGTCCGGCGCCTCGCGCATCGCGTTCTTCAGCGCGTTGTGGAAGGCGTGCGTATCAAGCCCGACTTCGCGCTGGTTGACGATCGACTTCTTGTGGCGATGCAGGTATTCGATCGGGTCCTCGATGGTGAGGATGTGGCCGCTGGTGTTGCTGTTGCGGTGGTCGATCATCGACGCGAGCGTGGTCGACTTGCCCGAGCCCGTGGAGCCCACGATCAGCACCAGCCCACGCGGGGCCATGATGATCTCCTTGAGCACCTGCGGCAGTTGCAGCTCTTCGATGGTCGGGATGACGCTGCGGATGGCGCGGATCACCATGCCCACTTCGCCGCGCTGCTTGAACACGTTGATGCGGAAGCGACCGGAGTCGGGCAGGGCATAGGCCATGTTCAGTTCCAGGTCACGCTCGAACTGCGGAACTTGACCCTCGCCCATCAGCGAATAGGCGATCTTCTTGACCATGCCTGCCGGCAGGCCCGTGCTGCCCAATGGGTGCAGCTTGCCCTCGATCTTGATGTACACCGGGGCGCCGGTGGTGAGGAACATGTCCGACGCATTCTTGTCCGTCATCAGCTTCAGGAAATAGCCGATGTCCATGCACAGCTCCCTCGATGGCGATGGCGTACCGTTGCAAGGCGGCCATCAGCTTCAGACAATGGCCGCGCGAGCCCACTCAATCACGGCACCCCTTGATGAATCCTAGCTTCGCACACTTTCGTTTTCCGCTGCTGTCCACTTTTCTGATCTGTGCGCTGGGTGCTTGTGCCTCGCTGCCCCCGCCCACGCAGGAGCTGGCAATGGCCCAGCAAGCCCTGACCCGGGCGGATGGGGCGGACGCGTCGCAGCATGCCGCGGACCACCTCGCCACGGCGCGGGACGCATTGGGCCGCGCCCAGGCCGCGATGACGGCGGGCAAGGAGGACGATGCCCGGCGCATGGCGCTGGCCGCGGCGGCAGAGGCGGACCTGGCCTTTGCGAAGAGCCGCGAAGCGGTCACCCGCGCGGAACTGGCCCAGCGCCAGGCGGAGGTGGCCGAGCTGCGTCGACGCCTGCAACTGGAGGAGGGCCTGTGATGCCGCGTTCAATGATCCTGTCGGCCGCGCTGGCGGCTGCCCTTGTCGCCGCCCCGGCGGTGGCCCAGGACCAGGCCGATGCGGTGGCCCGCCTCAACCAGCGGCTGGTCGCGGTGGAAGCGAACGCCCAGTTCAGCGGCTTGGCAGCCCTGGAGCGGTTGCAGGCCCAGCAGGCCATTGCGGCGCTGGCCCAGGCCCCGGGGCGCGAGCGGGATGCCGCGCGGTTCGTGGCCGAACGCCGGGTTGAGGTGGCCGAGATCGCGGCCCGCACCGAGGCGATGCGGCGCGACGTGGAGCGGCTGGACCGTGAGCGCAGCGAGCTGATGCTGGAGGCATCGCGCCAGGATGCCGCGCGCGCCCGCGCCGAGGCCGAGCGCCTGCGCATGGAAGCCCAGCTGCAGGCCGAAGAGGCCGCCCGGCTCCGCGCCCAGGCCGAGGCGGATGCACTGGCCCGACAGGACGTGGAGACCGCATTGGAAGGCGTGGCGGGTGCCCAGGAGGCCAAGCTGAACGCGGCCCGCGCCCGGGAACTGCAACTGGCGCGCAAGGAGGCCGAGCTGGTGACCGGCGGCAAGCTGCCCCCGTCCAAGGTGGATGCGCGGGGCGAAGTGTTCACGCTGGCGGGGGATGCGTTCACGTCCGGCAAGGCCAAGCTGACCCCGGCCGCGGCGGCGGCGGTCAAGACCTTGTCCGCCTACCTGCAGGCCATCGCCGGCGGCCGTGCGCGGGTAGAGGGCCACACCGACAGCCAGGGCAGCGCGGCAGCCAATCGCACGCTGTCCCAGCAGCGTGCGGCCGCGGTGCGCGAGGCGCTCGTGGCAGCCGGCTTGGCGGCCGGCCGGGTCGAGGCAGTGGGCCATGGCGCCGACCAGCCCGTGGGCGACAATCGAACCGAAGCCGGTCGGGCTGCAAACCGCCGCGTGGACGTCATCGTCCTGTCAAAATAACGTTATTCATCAAGCAGTTGGGTTGATAACTGGGCGTCGGGCCTGCTGGGTCGGGGCTCGCGGCCGGTAGTGCCCCGGACCTTCCGTCGGGATTCGCTTTTGGGCTATTGCCCCCCCGGAAAGGCAGGAGTAGGGTCGATTATCCAAGCGGTCCTTTTTCCGCTTGGCGATGAGCCAGGCCCATGAAGCAGGTGTCGACTTCACATGATCCCGCCGCCGGCAAGCCGGTGCCGGGGCCGTGTGATCCCGGCCCCCGGATGGATCTGGCCCCCATGACGACTCCCCGCGACGCCTCGACCGCCCGGTCGGGGCGTTTGCATTTGTGCTGAAGGAGGCACTCATGTTTGAAGGTCAACCGCAGCTGGAAATCGACGCCCTGATCAAGAGCGACCCGGAGTTCAAGCAGCTCTACCAACGCCACCAACTCCTCGACAAGAAGGTGATGGACGCCGAACTGGGCGTACTTCCCATCGACGACACCACCCTCCATCAGATGAAGCGCGAAAAACTGGCTGCCAAGGACCGCCTCGTCAGGATGTACGACGCCAGGCCCCACTGACACCCGCCGACGGGCGTCACGGGCCATCCTCGTCGGCCCGTGGCGCCCGCGGCCGGTTACACTGCGTGGATGCGCCGCACGGTTGCGGCCCGCAGGAACCGCATGCCCATCCACGCCTCCGTACTGGAACTCATTGGCGACACGCCGATCGTCAAGGCGCGCAACCTCGACACCGGGGTGTGCGAGCTCTATTTCAAGCTCGAATCCCAGAATCCCGGCGGTTCGATCAAGGACCGCATCGGCCTGAAGATGATCGAGGCCGCGGAGGCGCGCGGCGACATCAAGCCCGGCGACACGCTGGTCGAAGGCACCGCCGGCAACACCGGTATTGGTTTGGCGCTGGTGGCCCAGCAGAAGGGCTACAAGCTGATCCTTGTCGTGCCGGACAAGATGAGCCGCGAGAAGATCTTCAACCTCAAGGCCATGGGCGCCCAGGTGGTGCTGACCCGTTCGGACGTGGCCAAGGGCCACCCGGATTACTACCAGGACATGGCCGAGCGCATCGCGCGCGAAACGCCGGGCGCGTACTTCATCAACCAGTTCGGCAACCCGGACAACCCGGCCGCGCACGAGCAGGGCACCGGGCCGGAGATCCTGGAGCAGATGGCCGAGGCCGGCGGCGTCGACGCGATCGTGTTCGGCTGCGGCTCGTCCGGGACCATGACCGGCCTGTCGCGCTGCTTTGCCGAAGAGTCGCCGCACACCGAGCTGGTGCTGGCCGATCCGGTCGGCTCCATCCTCGAGGAATACATCAACCGCGGCACGCTGAGCGACAAGTCGGCGAGCTGGATGGTCGAGGGCATCGGCGAGGATTTCCTGCCGTCGATCTCCGACTTCTCGCGGGTGAAGAAGGCCTACGCGATCAGCGACAAGGAAAGCTTCCTCACCGCGCGCGAGCTGCTGGAGAAGGAAGGCATCCTCGGCGGCTCCTCCACCGGCACGCTGCTGGCCGCCGCGCTGCGCTGGTGCCGCGAGCAGACCGAGCCGAAGACGGTGCTGACCTTCGTCTGCGACACCGGCAACAAGTACC
>CBFGOS010000265.1:0-3611 GCA_965650425.1 uncultured Lysobacter sp.
ACCCACGCCCACGCCACGAAGCCCGCCACGATGCCGAACTGCGCGGCACGCGCCGAGGTCTTGGGGCGCCAGACCGCAAAGCCCAGCGCCGGCACCAGCGTCGCCAGCGCGGAGAACGACACCGCGCCTACGTCGGCCAGCGCATCGCTGCCCGCGATCAGGCGGCTGTATGCCCATGCCAGCAACATCGTGGCCACGATGCCGCCGCGGCGCAGCAGCAGCACGTGGCCGCGCAGGTCGCCGCCATCGTGGCGCGACCATGCGCCCCGCAGCAGACCGGGGGCGAACCAGTGGTTGCCGATCATCAGGCTCAGCGTCAGCGTACTGACCACCACCATGCCGGTAGCCGCACTGAGCCCGCCCAGGAACCCAAACAGCGCCAGCGCCTCGTGGCCCTGCGATAGCGGCAGCGCCAGCACGTACAGGTCCGAAGGCACCTGTCCCGCCAGCAGCGCCTGGCCCGCCCTCGCCAACGGCAGCACCGGCAGCGCGATGAGCACCAGGTACAACGGGAACAGCCATCGCGCGGTGCGCACGTCGCGCTCATCGCGGCACTCCACCACGGCAATGTGGAACTGATGCGGCAGGATGAACATCGCCATGGCGCCGAGCAGGACCAGCGGCATGAAGCCACCGGCCGGTGCCGGCGTCGCGGGGGGCACCGAGGCCACGGGCGCTGACGGCACATCGAGCCCGAACCAGACAAAGCAGCCCAATGCGAGCATCGCCGCCAGCTTGAACACCGACTCGAAGGCCATTGCCAGCACTAGCCCGCGGTTGTGTTCGGTGGCGGACGCGCGCCGGGTGCCGAACAGCATGGCGAACAACGCCATCGCCAATGCCACGTACAGGGCGATGTCCTGCCACGCCGGTCCGGCCGCGTCGGCGGCCGATCGCGTGGTCAACATCGAGAAGCTCATCGCCACGGCCTTGAGCTGCAGCGCGATGTACGGGATCAGACCGAGCGTGGCCACCAACGTGACCGTGGCCGCCAGCCAGGCGTCTTTGCCCAATCGCGTGGCAATGAGGTCGGCGAGCGAGGTGGCGTTGGATTCGCGTGCCAGCCGCACCAGTCGCATCATGAAGGCGACGGCCAGCGCGTACAGCATGATCGCACCGAGGAACGTGGGCGGCAGTGGCCAACCGTAGCGAGAGGCCTGCGTCACCGTCCCGTAGAAGGTCCACGAAGTGCAATGCACGGCCAGCGAGAGCGCATAGATGTGGCGCCAGTGGCGCCCCAGCACGTTAGGGTGCCGTTCCGCCCAGAGCGCCGTGCCGAACATCAAGGCCAGCCAGACCAGGCCGGCCAGCGCCACCGCGGTGAAACTCAGCATGCGCGCCCTGGCTCCTCCTACTCGACCGCTATCCCGGCCTCATCTGCCTACCCTGCTCGGCAAGGGATTCCGCGGCAGCCCCATCACGAGCATAGCGAAAAATGCAACGACGGGCCCCGTCACCGGAGCCCGTCGCGCACCCTGACCGCTTCGGGGTCGATCAGAAGTTGTAACGCGCCGTCAGGCTGTACTGGCGCGGCGGGCCGTAAAAGCCCGTGTAGACGCCCAGCGCGCGGTTGAGGTTGTAGCCGGTGGTCAGGTATTCCTCGTCTGCGAGATTGGTGCCACTGAGCGAGAACGACCACGCGTCGTTCAGACGCCAGGTAACGCCTGCATTCAACAGGCCGTAGCCGTCCTGCGTGATCGGCGCGCGCCCATGCGGCGGAACCTCCGCACGCTGGATTTCGGTGGTCGCCACGACCTCGGACTGGTAGCTATAGCCAATCCGGGCGGACAGGTCACCACCACCGGCCAGTTCCGTCCGGTATTCAACGTTGAACGCACCGGAGAACTCGGGAGCGTTGGTGAACTCCTGCTCGTCGGCAATATTCAAACCGGCATAGCGGAACTCGTCGTACTTGCCATCCAACCAGGCCAGGTTGCCGCTGATCGCCCAGTTGCGGGTCGGGAGCCACTGGTACTCCACTTCCACGCCGTTGACGGTGCCCTGCCCCGCGTTGGTGAAGTCGCCGAAGAATGCGTCATCGGTTCCATCGCCGTTGCTGTCGTACGCAGTGAACACCGACAACTGGATGTCTTCGTACTTGTTGTGGAAGGCGGCCAGGTTCAGGAACAGGGTCTGGTCGAGGAAGGCCATCTTGCTGCCCACCTCGAAGCTGTCCACGACCTCGTCGTTGAAGGGCTCAGCCGAGCGCGGCACGGCCGTGGCCTGCGCCCGGATGTTGTACCCGCCCGACTTGAAGCCGCGCGAGGCCAGTGCGTACAGCATGATGTCGTCGCTGACCTGGTAGTCCAGCGAGACCTTCGGCGACGTGTTCTTGAAGTTGATCGTCTTGTCGAAGTTGGCCACCACGGAGATCGGCGTACTGAACGTGGCGTCACGGTATCCGCGGTTGAGCACGGTGGCGCGCTTGTCCTCGTCCGTGTAACGCGCACCAACATCGAGCTTGAGCCTTTCGGTCAGGTCGAAAGTCCAGTCCGCATACAGGGCTACGCTTTCCGTACGGACCGTGCCCTGCGTGTCACCAAACAACAGGTTGAAGAAATTGTTCAGGACCTGGCCGCCCGCGTCGCCGTTGAAGGCGTACAGGCCCATCACGCCACGGGCGCGGCCACCCGCATCGAAATTCGCCTGGAGTTCGTGGCTCACCTGCTGGTCGCTGTAGAACGCCTTGACGTCCGCGATCTTGGCCTGGGTGGTATCGAAGTCGATGTTGGTTTCCGTATCGGACTCGCGCTTGGCAAGCACGTACTTGAACGCCCAGTCGTCGTTGGCGCGCCAGTTGACGGTCATCGATGCGCCCTTCAGCTGGGTGTCGTTGACGTTGGGCATGCCGTTGCGCACGTCATAGCGTGAATCCATCGGTGCCACGCCCGGCACGAAACGATTTGCACCCAGCATCTGCGCGCCACGCACGCCGGACTGGTCGTCAACCCAGTCGAACGCAAACTGCACGTCGAAATCGTCGCCTGCATAGGCGCCCAACTGGCCGCGCAAGGCAAGGATCTCCTTGTCGCTGACTTCCTGGTCGGTCACCACGTTCTTGCCAAAACCATCGCGATTGAGGCTGGCGACCGCAATGCGGCCGCGCAGGCCGCTATCGGCACCACCGATAGGACCGCCGACGGCGGCCTTCACGTCGAGCTGGTTGTAGTTGCCCACCGTGACCGCAGCATTGCCTTCGAATGCCGTCGGCAGACCACGCGAGATGTACTTGATCGCGCCGCCAATGGTGTTCTTTCCGTACAGCGTGCCCTGCGGGCCACGCAGCACTTCAACGCGCTGGACGTCAAACACGTCGAGCAGCGCACCCTGCGGGCGAGCGATGTACACGTCGTCGAGATAGATACCCACGCCCGGATCAACGCCCCACAACGGGTCGGACTGGCCAATGCCGCGGATATAGGCAGTGACGGTGCTGCTGGAGCCGCGTGCGGCGTAGACGGTCAGGTTGGGAACAAGCGCATCCAGGTCACTGAGGTCTTCGACCGCCATCCTGTCCAGCGTCTCGGCAGTGAATGCAGTCACGGCAATCGGCACTTCCTGCAGCGTTTCCTCGCGCTTGCGCGACGTCACCGTGATCTTGTCCAGCGTGG
>CBFGOS010000266.1:0-3609 GCA_965650425.1 uncultured Lysobacter sp.
GCTACGCGCCGGAAGCCGGCAGTGCCGAGGCGGCGCTGGCCGATTACCTGCGCCCACGGGACTGGCTGGCCGAGTTGGGCGTCTGAACCCAGCGCCGCCGCGGACGGCGTGGCGGCTCAGTCCTTGGCCACGACGCTGATCTGGCCGTTGGTTTCCAACAGCGCCAGCTTCACTTCGGCAATGTCCGCACAGCCCTGCTGGCGCATCGCCTCGTCGAAGTCGGCACGGCTGACCAGTTCCCGCTTGAGCGCACGCTCGTAAAGGGTTCCATTGCGGGCCAGCACCACCGGCTCGCCCTCGATCATCCGCTCCGCGCGCCGGCTGCGCGCAGTGATGTAGCCCAGCATCCAGTTCACCGCGATCAGGGTGGCCGCGAGCAGCACCCCGCCGGCCAGGGAGGTGTCCTTGCCCAGCAACGCGTTCTGCACCGCATTGCCCAGCAGCACGATCAGCAGCATGTCGAAAGGCGTGAACTGGCCCATCGTGCGCTTGCCGGACAGCCGAATCAGCACCAGCAGCACCACGTACACCGCTGCGGCACGCAGTACGAAATGCCACCACGGCATCGCCAACTCGAATGCGCCGTCCATTGCCCTGCTCCCGCGCCGGCAGCGGGGGTGGGCGGGCTGCCCGTCCCCATGGCGCGCCGGCGCCTTGCCGGATTCTGGCGCAGTTTGCCGTGATGTCTTTGCCAACGCGGCGCAACCGATCGCCCCAAACAGCGCAGGCGCCCATGTGCGTCAGGCGCCCCAAACCCCAAAAGCCAGGCAATAAAAAGCCCCGCAGGCAGGGGGGGCCGGCGGGGCTGGGGAGCAGGACCTGGGGAGGGGTGCCTGCTCCGGGGATCACTCCAGGGGAGGGAGAGATCAGTGACAGGCGTTGCACCTGTCACGGTCTATATGACCACTTCGAACATGGATGGTTCGTGAAGATTACGGTTAATGTTTTGTTGGATTCAGGCAGCATTCATTCCGGCAAGATCGGCAAAAATGCAGGCATCTGCGGACATCAATGCGCTTCGTCCCAGTTCTGCCCGGTTCCGCTGTCCACCACCAGCGGCACGCGCAGATCTGCTGCCGCCGACATGCGGCCGGAAACCTCTTCCAGCAGCGTTGGCACGAAATTCGCGTCCACCTCGAACACCAGTTCGTCGTGCACCTGCAGCACCATCAGTGCTTGGTCGCGGTGGCTGGAGAGCCAGCCGTCGATGTCGATCATCGCGCGCTTGATGATGTCGGCCGCGGTGCCCTTCATTGGTGCATTGATCTCCCCCCCCTCCTCCCCCCCCCCCAGGCCCTGGTTGCGGGCGTGGATGTTGTCCAGGTACAGGCGGCGGCCAAACACCGTTTCCACGTAGCCGCGTTCGCGCGCCTGCGCCCGCGTCCGCTCCATGAACTCGCGCACGCCGGGGTAGCGGTCGAAATACAGCGCGATGTAATCCTGCGCCTCGCCCCGGCCGATACCCAGCTGCTTGGCCAACCCGAACGCGCTCATGCCGTACATCAGGCCGAAGTTGATCGCCTTGGCGGCGCGGCGTTCGTTGCCGCTGACCTCGTCGATGGCCTTGCCGAACACCTCGGCGGCGGTGGCGCGGTGAATGTCGGCGCCGGCGGCGAAGGCGCGCAGCAGGCCGGCGTCCTCCGACAGGTGGGCCATGATCCGCAGTTCGATCTGCGAGTAGTCGCAGGCCACGATGCGGCGGCCTTCCGGGGCAACGAAGGCACGGCGGATACGGCGGCCGTCGTCGGTGCGGATCGGGATGTTCTGCAGGTTGGGGTCGCTGCTGGCCAGGCGGCCGGTGGCGGCGCCGGCCTGGTGGTAGCTGGTGTGCACGCGGCCGGTGTGCGGATTGACCATCTCCGGCAGCTTGTCGGTGTAGGTGCTGCGCAGCTTGGCCAGGCCACGGTATTCGAGGATCACGCGCGGCAGCTCGTGCTGGTCGGCGATGGCTTCCAGCGCTTCCTCGTTGGTCGAGGGCGCGCCGCCGGGGGTCTTCACCAGCGCGGGCAGCTTCAGTTCGTCGAACAGCAGCGCACCCAACTGCTTGGGTGAGTCGAGGTTGAAGGTGCGCCCGGCGAGCTCCGTCGCCTTCTGCTGCGCGGCCAGCATGCGCTTGGACAGGTCGGCGGACTGGCGGCGCAGCTCATCGCCATCCACCTTCACGCCGTTGGCCTCCACCCGTGCCAGCACCGGCACCAGCGGCATTTCGATCTCGCGGTAGACCTGCTGCAACGCCGGTTCGGCTGCCAGCTTCGCCGACAGCACGCGATGCAGGCGCAGCGTCACGTCCGCGTCCTCGGCGGCGTAGCGGGTGGCATCGTCGATCGCCACCTGCGAGAACGGGATCGACTTGGCGCCCTTGCCGGCCACCTGTTCGTACTTGATGGTCACGTAGCCCAGGTAGCGGCTGGCCAGCGAGTCCATGTCGTGGCGCGTGGCGGTGGCGTTGTAGACAAAGCTTTCCAGCATGGTGTCGTCGGCGTAGCCGGCCACGTCCACGCCGTGGCGCCGCAGCACGTGCAGGTCGTACTTGCCGTGCTGGCCGAGCTTGCGCTTGCCGGCATCGGCCAGCAGCGGACGCAGCGCGGCCAGCGTCGTGTCGCGGTCGAGCTGCAGCGGCGCGCCGGGGTAGTCGTGTGCCAGCGGGATGTAGCAGGCCTCGCCCGTACGCACGGCGAAGCTCAGGCCGACCAGGTTGGCGCGCATCGGGTCGAGCGAATCGGTTTCGGTGTCGAAGGCGAACTCATCGGCGGCCTGGAGCTTTTCGATCCACGCCGCCAATTGCGCCTCGGTCAGCACGGTTTCGTATTCGCCCGGCGCGGCCAGCGACGCGTCCGGCGCCTCCTCTTCACCCCCGGCGCGGGCATAACCCGCCGCCGTACTGCGCAGGCCCGCCCCCCCGCCCATGCCGCTTCGGCGCGCACCAGCGCCCGGCTCGCCTTCGCCACCGGCCGCCTCGCCAGCATGGGCATCGCCATTTGCCGCCTCCAGCTCGCGCAGCGCCTGTTTGAAGCCGTACCGCGCGTACAGCACCCTCAGATCGTCGACGTGGCGCTCGCGCAGCGCCAGCTCGGTCGGCGCCTGTTCCAGCGGGACGTCGGTGCGGATCGTGGCCAGCTCGCGGTTGAGCGGCAGACGTGGCAGCACCGCGCGCAGGTTCTCGCCCAGCTTGCCCTTCACCGCATCGGCCTGGGCGATCACCCCATCCAGCGAACCGAATTCGTCCAGCCACTTGGCCGCGGTCTTGGGCCCGCACTTGTCCACGCCGATGATGTTGTCGACCTTGTCACCCATCAGCGCCAGGTAGTCGACGATCTGGTCGGCGCGCACGCCGAACTTCTCGATCACCGCCGCGTCCGAATCGGTGCGGCTGCCGGTCATGGTGTTGACCAGGATGATGTGCGGCCGCACCAGCTGGGCGAAGTCCTTGTCGCCGGTGGAGATGGTCACCTCGATGCCGGCCTGCGCCGCCTGCACCGCCAGCGTGCCGATCACGTCGTCCGCCTCCACGCCGGGCACGCGCAGGATCGGCATGCCCAGCGCGGCCACCACCTGCATCATCGGCTCTACCTGCGCGCGCAGGTCGTCGTGCATGGGCGGCCGGTTGGC
>CBFGOS010000267.1:0-3607 GCA_965650425.1 uncultured Lysobacter sp.
AACACCGCGAGGCCGAGGCCGCGGCCAGCACCCTCGCGGTGTTCCGAACCGTGGCGGCCTTGAGGCCGCGGTATGGCGCGCGCGCCTTCGGGCCATACATCATCAGCATGAGCCGCACCGCTGCGGATGCATTGGCCGTGCTGGCGCTGGCCCGTCTGGGTGGCTGCGTTGACGCCAACGGCAACGTGCCACTGGATGTGGCGCCTCTGTTCGAGACCGTGGACGACCTGGACGCGTCCGCAAGCACGTTGCGGGCCTTGTTTGCCGATCCGCTGTACCGCACGCACCTGGAGGCGCGCGGCAACCGCCAGTTGGTGATGCTCGGCTATTCCGACAGTGCCAAGGACGGTGGCGCCGTGGCATCGCGCTGGGCGCTGCAGCAGACACAGATCGCATTGACCCAGCTGGCGCGCGACAGTGGCGTGCACATCGCCTTCTTCCATGGACGCGGCGGCTCGGTCAGTCGCGGCGGCGGCAAGACCGAGCGCGCGGTGATTGCCGCGCCGCGTGGCTCGGTCGACGGTTACCTGCGATTGACCGAGCAGGGCGAGGTGATCCACCGCAAGTACGGCATTCGCGCGCTGGCGCTGCGCAACCTGGAGCAGGCCACCGGCGGGGTGTTGCGCGCCACGTTGCGGCCGCGCCCCCCGGAGCCGCGCGAAGGCACGTGGCGGACCATTGCCGCGGAGTTGGCGCGCGACTCGCGGGCGCACTATCGCGCACTGGTCCACGAGGACGCGATGTTTCCCGCGTACTTCCGCGCCGCCACGCCCATCGACGTGATCGAGCGTCTGCGGATCGGTTCGCGCCCCAGCAAGCGTGCGGGTAGTGGCGACATTGGCTCGCTGCGCGCCATTCCGTGGGTGTTTGCCTGGTCGCAGAACCGGGCGGGCCTGACGGCGTGGTACGGCGTGGGTACGGCGCTGGAGCGCGCGCTGGCCCGCCACGGGCGCGACGCGCTGGCGGAAATGGCGCGCGACTGGCCGTTCTTCGGCACGCTGGTGGACGACATGGAGATGGTGCTGGCCAAGTCCGACCCGGCCATCTTCGAGCGTTACTCGCTGCTGGCGCGGGCGTTGCCCGAGGGTGACCTGCATGGCCGGTTCCACCCGGGCATCGCGGCCGAGTTCGATCGCGCGCGGGTGGCGGTGCTGGCGATCAAGGACGAAGCGGAGCTGCTCAACCAGGACCAGCGGCTGCAGCAATCCATCCGCCTGCGAAATCCCTACGTAGACCCGATCAGCCTGTTGCAGGTGGAGCTCTTGGCGCGCTGGCGAGCGGCGGGGCGGCCGGACGACGACCTGCTCAACGCCCTGGTGGCGACAGTCAACGGCATTGCGGCGGGCGTGCAGAACACCGGTTGACGCCACGTCGGGTGCTGGCAGCGTCGCACCGGTTTGATACTATACCCCAGTATTGAATCACGCATCGGGAGCGACCCATGCCTCATTCCCCCGAAGAAAAGAAGCGGGTACTGACCCGCGTACGCCGCATCAAAGGGCAGTTGGAGGCGCTGGAGCGCGCGCTGGATGCTGGCGCGGAATGCGCACCGGTGCTGCAACAGATCGCGGCCGTGCGCGGCGCCGTCAACGGGTTGATGTCCGAGGTGATGGAAGCGCACATCCGGGAGGGCTTCAGTGAGCCGGCCGGCTCGGACCGCGAGCGCGCGGCGCGCGTGGCCGAACTCGCCGGCCTTGTGCGCTCCTACCTCAAGTAGGCCGCGGGACCCCTTCCGCGTGGCTGGACAGGCAGGCGCGGACAGCCCCTGGATTCGTCCGCCCACGGCTTCACCTTGATCGATCGCCATCCACCCATTGCCCCATGCGCCAATGGCGCCATACGCAGGAGACCCCCCATGAAAAGCCGTGCCGCCGTCGCCTTTGCCGCAGGCCAGCCCTTGCAGATCGTCGAGATCGACGTCGAGCCGCCACGCAAGGGCGAGGTGCTGGTGAAGATCACCCACACCGGCGTGTGCCACACCGACGCATTCACGCTCAGCGGCGACGATCCGGAAGGCCTGTTCCCCTGCGTGCTGGGCCATGAGGGCGCCGGCGTGGTGGTGGAAGTGGGCGAGGGCGTCACCAGCGTCAAGCCGGGCGACCACGTCATCCCCTTGTATACCGCCGAGTGTGGCGAGTGCCTGTTCTGCAAGAGCGGCAAGACCAACCTGTGCGTGGCCGTGCGCGCGACGCAGGGCAAGGGCGTCATGCCCGACGGCACCACGCGGTTCTCCTACAACGGCCAGCCGGTGTACCACTACATGGGCTGCTCGACGTTCAGTGAGTACACGGTCGTCGCCGAAGTGTCGCTGGCCAAGATCAACCCGGCGGCCAACCACGAGCAGGTGTGCTTGCTGGGGTGCGGTGTGACCACCGGGATCGGCGCGGTGCACAACACGGCGAAGGTGCAGGAAGGCGATTCGGTCGCGGTGTTCGGGTTGGGCGGCATTGGCCTGGCGGTGATCCAGGGCGCGCGCCAGGCGAAGGCCGGACGCATCATCGCCGTCGACACCAATCCCGCCAAGTTCACGCTGGCGCGCGAGATGGGCGCTACCGATTGCGTCAACCCGAAGGACCATGACAAGCCGATCCAGCAGGTGATCGTGGAAATGACTGGTTGGGGGGTGGACCACAGCTTCGAGTGCATCGGCAACGTGCAGGTGATGCGCGCGGCGCTGGAGTGCGCGCACCGTGGCTGGGGCCAGAGCGTGATCATCGGCGTGGCCGGGGCGGGCCAGGAGATCAGCACGCGGCCGTTCCAGCTGGTCACCGGCCGCAAGTGGATGGGGACCGCGTTTGGTGGCGTCAAGGGGCGCACCCAATTGCCGGGCATGGTCGAGGAAGCGATGAAGGGCGAGATCGAGCTGGCCCCGTTCGTTACCCACACGATGGGACTGGACGAGATCAACGACGCGTTCGAGCTGATGCACGAAGGCAAGTCGATCCGGAGCGTGATTCACTACTAAGCGGTCGCCGGACGCTCGCCTCAATCCGCATCGGCACACAATTCCGACGCAGGACGCAACCGGATATGACGCAATGCTGAGACTGCTTACTGTTCTGTTGGCGCTGTCCTGTGGGACAGCGAACGCGCAGGTGACGGAACTGGTCCCGGCCGCCAACCGGGACGCGGACGCGATCATCGAGAGCCTGCCGGACCTGGCCCGGCAGGCCATCCCGGTCTATCGCGAGGCGGACCGGAGCAAGTACCTCAACACCCTGTTTCGCCTGCAGGATGTTGCCGGGGATCACCGCCGCGCTGCTGAAACGCTGGATGCCCTGGTGCGACTGCGCATGGCATCCGATCCGGGCAGCGCCGCGCCATTGCGGTTGTTTCAGGTCGCGACACGCGCCCACCTGGTTGGTGCCGGGGCAGGGCCGGTGCAGGCCGTCCACGTGCGTGACGCGTTTCACGACGTCTTCCAGCCACTCTCGGACCTTGATGCCAGCCGGTCATTGCCCTGGCTCACGGGTGACGCACGCCGCCTGCAACGCGATCTGCACGCGGCTGCGGGCAAGGCGGCCGGACGCACACGCATTCCGTTGGCGGATGCGATTGGCCTGATTCGTTTACGCCATTTGTCGTCCACGTTCGAAACCACGGACCC
>CBFGOS010000268.1:0-3606 GCA_965650425.1 uncultured Lysobacter sp.
CGCGAATCGAAGGCCGGATGGGAGGTCTGGCGTGAATTGCCGATGGAAGCGCTCAGTCCGTGGGGCATGGAGGAGCTGGGTGCCGGCGAACTGTGGTTCGGGGATGCACGTGGCGCACCGCAGCGTTGGCGCCTCGACCTGGCCACGGGGCGGCTGCGCGACCGGACCGTGTTCGGGCGCGAGCATGGCATCGACCTCGAGCCCACGGAAGGGAGCAACGTGTACTTGCTGGACGGACGCGTGCACGCAGTCGTGGGCGGGCGCGATTTCACGTACGACGGGCGCGCCTTCCTGCCGTTCACCGACGCGCCCTTCTCGCTGGTCACCCGTCCGAAGGAGCTGAGCGTGCGCGAAACGCCCATGGGCGCGTATGCATTCACGTCCCGACAGCTCTGGCACCGCGCACGTCCTGGCGATCCGTGGACGAAGGTGTTGCTGTCCACGGATGTCGCGGGGGGCTACAGCACGGTCAGGGTGACCGCCGACGGCGTGCTGCGCATCTCCACCTGGAAGGGGCTGGTGCAGTACGACCCGACCGAGCGGGTTTCGTTGCAGCGGCCGCTGCAGGTGACGCTGGACAGTCTGTCCGCGCGGCACGTGCCGACGCGGTCGGAGGCCGAAGCCGTCGGGAGCGCGGCCGCCACATTCACGCCGCTGGCGCTGCCAGGCCCGGGACGCATGTTGCAGGTGCCACCCGGCCATGGCCTGGTCCTGCGGTTCTCCATGGTCAGCATGGAGGCGGGCGCGCAGTTCCGCTATCGCCTGCCCGGAGTGGCGCCCGATTGGAGTCCATGGGGCGACGCGGTGCTGGCCGTGCGGCCGCTGCCGGCCGGGGCCTACCGGTTGGAGGTGGAAGGGCGCAGCCGCGCGGGTCGAGATGCCCGGCCGCTGATGCTGGAGTTCGAGGTCCTGCCACAGTGGTACGAGACCTGGTGGGTCCGGGTTCTGGCGGCGGTGCTGGCGGTGCTCCTCGTCACCGGGCTGGTCATCCTGCTCAGCCGCCTGCGCACGCGCCAGTACCTGGCGGCCAACCGCGAGCTCGAGCAGCGCATTGCCGAACGCACCCGCGCGCTGGAGAGCGCCAACCGGCAGCTCACCGAACTGGCCACCGAGGACCCGCTAACCGGCATCTGCAACCGCCGCGTGCTGGAGACGGGCCTGCGCCGCGAATGGAACCGCTGCATGGACAACGGCCAGCCGCTGTCGGCGCTGATGATCGACGTGGACCACTTCAAGAAGTTCAACGACGACCACGGCCATCTCGAGGGCGACCGAACCCTTCGCCAGGTGGCCCAGCTGCTGCGCAGCCACCACGACGAGGAGCGCGAGTTGCTGGCCCGCTACGGGGGTGAGGAATTTTCTCTCCTGCTGCCCGGCGTCGACCCGGCACAGGCGCGGTTGCGGGCGGAGGCGCTGCGCGCGACCGTGGCCAATTCCCCTCTCGGGGTGACCGTCAGCATCGGCGTGGCCGGCTTTGTCCCGGACCGCCACACCGAGCGCGACCGGCTGTTGCGCTTGGCGGATGGGGCCCTGTACCGGGCCAAACGGGCCGGCCGTGACCGGGTCGAGGTCGACACCGAGGGTTCCCGTGGGCGGGACAAAGTCTGAATGGGGCGCACCGCCCGGATGGGGGAACGTTGCATTTCCGGCGCGCCGGCCCTACTGTGCGCTTGCTGTGTTCGCCAAGGGTCACCCGAAACGTGGCCCGATGCGGTTGATCCACCGATCCGCTACATCGTTGCACTCGCTTCTCCTTGCAACCAGCTCCAACACCGCGCAAGCGGCTTTCAACTACGTTCCAAGGAAAAGTAAATGTCCAACCGTGAAACCGGCACCGTCAAGTGGTTCAACGACGCCAAGGGCTTCGGCTTCATCAGCCGTGAGAATGGCGAAGACGTGTTCGTGCACTTCCGCGCCATCCAGACCCAGGGCTTCAAGAGCCTGCAGGAAGGCCAGAAGGTCACCTTCGTCGTGACCCAGGGCCAGAAGGGCCTGCAGGCCGACCAGGTGCAGCCGGCTTAATTGCCGCGCACCGGACCGCCGCAAGGCGGTCCACGCCTCAAGGAAACCCCGCTTCGGCGGGGTTTTCTTTTTGCAGGCTTACGCGGCCGGTTCGCTGTGCAGCTCGGCCACGAAATCGTATGCATCACCCCGATAGAACGAGCGGGTGAACTCCACCACGCGCCCGTCCTCCAAGAACGTGCGGCGCTCGATGAACAGGCCAGGGCTGCCTTCCGGCAGCTGCAGCAGCCGAGCCTGCTCGGCATCGAAGGCGATCGCGCGCAGGCGCTGCAGCGCGCGTGCCGGCCGGATGCCCTGCGCCGCAAACGCCTCGTACAGCGAATTCTCGATCAGCGCCGGGTCGGCCAGCACCGACTGCGGCACCACGGTGCGCTCCAGCGCCAGGGCCTGGTCGCCGGCGGTGCGCACCCGGTAGTAGCGCAGCACCTGCGCGCCGGGCGACAGGTTCAGCGCCATGGCCTCTTCGGGCGTCACTTCGCCCATGCCGCGCTCCAGGAAGTGCGAACGTGGGTCCAGCCCGCGCGCGCGCAGGTCGTCGGTGAAGCTTGTCAGCTTGGAGAACGACTTGACGATGCGCTCGGCGACGAAGTTGCCGGCGCCCTGGCGCTGCACCACCAGCCCGTCGGCCACCAGCCCGGCGATGGCCTTGCGCACCGTTACCCGCGACAGGCCCAACTGCTTGCCCAGCTCGCGCTCGCCGGGCAGGGCCTGGCCCGCCGGCAGCTCGTCATTCTCGATGGCGTGCTGCAGCGCACGCCGCAGGTGCTGATAAGCGGGCGCCCGACGGGCGGCCTGCTGGCGGCGAAACTCGCTGGCGAGGTAGTGCTCCATCCCGGAACCATACCAGTGGCTTACCAGTCGCGACAAGGCGAGGCTGCGTAAGCCATTGAAAGAGCTTGTGGTTAATGGAGCAAGCTAGGAGTGGTATCTAACTGGTATCCGTTCTGGTATGGTCAGTTCATGCCCGTCCGAGCCTGTCCATGAGCGCCTCCTCCCCGGTATCGCGTCCGACCCCTGCCGGCCACGCCGCCCCCCTGCCGCCGTTCGACCTGGTGATCTTCGGTGGCACCGGCGACCTCGCCCTGCGCAAGCTGCTGCCGGCGCTGTTCCACCGTTACCTCGACGGGCAGATCGTTGACGGCAGCCGCATCGTCGCCATCGCCCGCGACGCGCGCACCGACGACGAGTACCGCGCCCGTGTGCGGGAGGCGCTGGCCAAGGCGGCGGCCGAAGACCCGCGTGGCGCCGATGTACTGGATCGCTTCCTCGCCCTGCTCAGCTACCGCCGCCTCGACCTGGGCGACGATGCCGGCTGGCCGGCGTTCGCCGGCGAGCTGACTGGCGAGGAGCGCGTGCGCGTGTTCTACCTCGCGGTGGGGCCGGACCTGTTCGCAGTGGTGGCCGACCGCCTGCACGCACACGGCCTGATCGACCCGCGCACCCGCGTGGTGGTGGAAAAGCCGCTGGGCCACGACGGCAAGAGCGCCAACGCCATCAACGACGCGCTGGGCCGCGTGTTCGACGAAACCCAGATCTACCGCACCGTCTCCTTACCGAGGTAATGGTCGATGCGGTAGATCTGGG
>CBFGOS010000269.1:0-3591 GCA_965650425.1 uncultured Lysobacter sp.
TGCGCGCGACGCGGTGCCGCCCGCAGCAATTCCGCGAGCATGTCGAAGTGGTGCGACTCGCGGAAGAACGAGGTGAGGTTGGTGGTCAGTGCGTTGACGAAGGCCTGCACCTCGTCTTGGTCGCCGCGCTCGACCTGGTCAAGGTAGTGGGCGAACGATGCGGCGCCTTCGCTGCGGATGCGCCGCGCCAGGCGGCTGTAGACCATGTCGCGCTTGTGCGGCCCAAGGCTGATGCCGGCATGCTCCCGGATCAGGCGGCAGGCGCGCTGGAAGTCGCGCTCGGTGAAGGCAAATTCGCGATCGTTTGCGGCGACCTGGGGTGCGCCCCCGCCAGCGCCCGTCACGGGCGGCTGGCGGGTGTCACGGTGCAGTGCACGGGGACCTACGGCCATCTGTACTCCGAGGGGCTAGCCTCAGAACTCCTGCCAGTGCTGGTCGCCGGCGGCCGGCTTGGCGACGCGCGAGGAGACGGCCTTGGGTGCGCGCGGGACGTGCTTGGCCACGGCGGGCTCACGGACCCGGGCGTGGGTGTGCGCGTGCGCGCGGCGGCTGGCGGCCACGGTTTCCACCGGCTCGAACTCGGCTTCGTCAGCGGAGGTGAGGCGGAAGGCGGCGACCGTGTGCACGAGGCTGGCGGCCTGCTGCTCCATGCTGGCCGCGGAGGCGGATGCCTCTTCAACCAGCGCGGCGTTCTGCTGCGTGCTCTCTTCCATCTGCGTGATGGCCTGGTTGACCTGCTCGATGCCAGCGGTCTGCTCCTGCGAGGCGGCGCTGATGTCGGCGATGATGTCGGTCACGCGCTTCACGCTGGTGACGATCTCGTCCATGGTCTTGCCGGCCTGGTCGACCAGCACCGAGCCTTCCTCGACCTTGCCGACCGAATCGGTGATCAGCTGCTTGATCTCCTTGGCGGCGCCGGCGGAGCGCTGCGCCAGCGAGCGCACCTCGGCGGCGACCACGGCGAAGCCGCGGCCCTGTTCGCCGGCCCGGGCGGCTTCGACCGCCGCGTTGAGCGCCAGGATGTTGGTCTGGAAGGCGATGCCGTCGATGACGCCGATGATGTCGACGATGCGGTGCGAGGAGCGGTTGATCTCGGCCATGGTGTCGACCACCTTGCCGACCACCTCGCCGCCCTTGGAGGCGACATCGGCCGCGCCCACGGCCAGCTGGTTGGCCTGGCGCGCATTGTCGGCGTTCTGGCGCACGGTGGAGGTGAGCTCTTCCATCGAGGAAGCGGTCTCTTCCAGCGCGGCCGCCTGCTGCTCGGTGCGGGCCGACAGGTCGCTGTTGCCGCTGGCGATCTCGCCGGCCGCAGCGCTGATGGCGTCGCTGCCGCTGCGGATGTTGCCGACGATGGTGGCGAGCTTGTCGACGGTGGCGTTGGCATCGGCGGCGAGCTGGCCGAACTGGCCCGGCAGTGCGGCGTCGGCGCGACGGTCGAGGTCGCCCTCGGAGACCGCGGCCAGCAGGCTGCCGACTTCCTGGATGCCGCGGTCGGCGGTGGCCATCAGCGTGTTGAGGCCCTCGACCATGTCGCGGTAGGCGAACTGGAAGTTGTCCGGGTTGCCGCGTTGGCTGAAGTCGCCGGCGACGGCGGCGTTCACCAGGCGCGACAGCTCTGCGTTGACCTGCAGGAGTCCGGACTTCACCGCATCGACCGCGGAGGTGATCACCGCGCGCTTGCCAGGCATGCGGTCGATGTCGATCGACAAGTCACCCTGGCCGTAGCGCGAGACGATGTCGATGATCTTCATCTTCAGGTCGATGTGGGAGCCGACCAGGTGGTTGATTTCATCGGCCATCACGCCGAACGAACCGGCGAACAGTCCAGCGTCCAGACGTGCGTCGATGTCGCCCACTTCGTGGGAACGGAACAGGGCCTGCTGCGCGTCTGCGAATTCGCGCAGGGTGCGGATCGCGCTGGTCATGCCGTCGGCGATATCACGCAACTCATCGCGGGTATCGACCTGGATGCTCGGCGGGAACTGGCCAACGGCCAGCATCTTGGACGCCTCGTCGATCTTGCTCAGCGCGGTGCGGGTGCTGCGCGAGAAGCCCAGGAACAGATAAGCCGAGAGCAACAGCACGAGGACGCAGATCAGCGCGGTGAGCGCGGTACTGCGCCGCAGGCTGGCAATCTGGCTGTCGGCTGCCTCCTGCAGCGCCTTGTTGGCGCCGCCGAGGGCGATGGTGATCGCGGCGCGCGTCGCGTCGTCGCGCAGCGCCATCGTCTTGACCGGCAGGACCGGGGTCTCGGCGTCCAGCACGTGGGTCTGGATCGCCTTGTTCTGCTTGTCGATCGCAGTCAGCGCGCCCTTCAGCGGCTTGCCGACGCTGTCGGCCAGGCGCGGCATTTCCTTCTGCGCGTTGCCCACGTCCTGCTCGATGCGGCCGCGCAGGAAGGATTGCATGGTCTGCGACACGGCGAAGCCGGTGCGGTCTTCCACCCAGATGGCGCCTTCACCCAGTACGCGCAGGCCCACGGCCGCCTGTTGGCTGGTGTACTCGGACAGCGTGGGCAGCCACTCGCTGGAGGCGCGGCCCATGTACAGCATCGGGGCGCTGGTCGCGTGCGACAGGCTGGTGTGCTCGCCGACCAGGCTCATCTGGTTGCGCAGCGCGGCGATGGCCGCGTTGTGCAAGTCCACCGAGGTGCTGGATTCGTCCTGGGCCGCGGCCTTGGCCCAGGCAGCGCGCACGTCCTTCAGCGGCTTGGCCAGCGGCGCGTCGGGCAGGTTGGCCGATTGCCACGCCTCGTAGGCGTCCAGCGCGGTCTTGGCCTTCTCCGCACTGGAGGCGACCGCAGCCGCCGCAGTGGCGTCCTTGGCCGCGCGGCGCACCAGCAATTGCCGGTGGTGCTGCATGGCTTCCATGGCGCCGTGCAGGTGGTGGAGGCCTTCCACGGCGGTGCGTTGCCGCTTGGCGGCTGACAGCTCCTGCAGGGAGCGCGTCATCAGCATGCCGCCGAGCACCAGGCAGGTGAGCAGGAATGCAGTGCCGATCACCATCGCCTTCTGCGCGAACCGGAACCGGGACATGAGGCGGACCGATGGGGCAAGGATGCGGTCCAGGAGCGAGGTAGGACGGTGGGACATGAACGGCCTCGGAAGTGCGTGGGCAGGGCCCGGTGCGGGCTCTCACACGAGGTCATCGGCGGCGCGGGGGCGAACTTTAGGGCGCTAAAGGTCCGCGGGCGCGGGCCGATACCTGCGTTGCAGTCATCCGTTTCGTCCCCAGGAGCCCTCCCATGTCCCGCCCTCTTCCGTTTGCCGCTGCGATCCTCGCCCTGGCATTCGTCCTGCCCGTCCAGGCCCAGCCGAAGCCGATCAAGCGCGTCGAGCCGCAGTACCCGGCCGAAGCGGCCCGTTCCGGTACGACTGGTTTTGTCGAGCTTGAGTTCACCGTCGCTGGTGACGGCAAGGTCAGCAAGGTTTCGGTGCTCAACGCCAAGCCGGCGCGCACGTTCGAGAGCTCTGCGGTGCGTGCGATGAAGCAGTGGGAATTCGCCGCATCCGGTGCCGAACAGCGCGGCAAGATCCGCCTCGACTTCAGCCTCTGATCCCCGAAGGGTGGTGCCGGCCTGGATGGGCC
>CBFGOS010000270.1:0-3572 GCA_965650425.1 uncultured Lysobacter sp.
GGTCATCCAGCAGGTCGATGCACCCGTGGTTGAGCCGCAGGCCGTGGTGTCCGCAGAGGTGGTAGCACCCCTGGTTGTCACGCCGGAAGTCGTCGAACCGACGGTAATCCAGCCTGAGGTGATCGCACCGATCGTGGTCGATGTCGCAACGCCGGAACCGATGGGCATTGCGAGCGAGAATGCGTCGCCGGAACAAGCGTCATCTCCCGACGCTGCCGCCACGGCCATCGAGCCCGCAAGCGCCCCCGCAGAGGCAGCGGCTGCGGATAGCGCTGCAGAGGCATCCACCCTGCCCCGGACGGGCGGCCTGTTTGACACGTTGCCGGCCAGCAGCGGAACGCCTGACACCCAGGCCGCGGACAGCGACGTCGATGCCACGAAGCCGGAGGAAGGCAAGGCCTGACGCCTGGCCTATCCGGCACCCGCACCAGGCAAAAGGGCCGCGTTGAACGCGGCCCTTTTGTTTTGCAGGGTAATCAGTACTGCGGCGTCAATCGGAGGTGACTCGCACTAACGCGACAAAGGGGTGGAAATCCTTCCCGAGCCTGACGCCCGGCGAGTCATGGGGTCGACTCAGCGGGATCCAGGAACCCGTGCTGTCGCAACAGCCTCGCCAATGTCACGGTATCCCGAACACCCGCCTTCTCGAACAGACGTTGCTTGTGTGTGCTGACCGTCTTCCCGCTCAAGCACAACTGCCGGGCGATCTCTTCGTTCTTGAGGCCCTGCGCCAATAACAGCGCCACCTCCGTCTCTCGGGGCGAAAGGGTCTCCAACGCTGACTCCACGCCCAGCCCCGCCAATGCAATGTTCTGCGCGACGGCATTGGCCAGGTAACGCTTGCCCAAGGCGACCGAGCGCACGGCAGAGAGCAGCTCACGCGGGTCGCCGCCCTTGCCCACATAACCCGATGCGCCGGCTTCCAGCACACGCCGCGGCAATGGCCCATCGTCCAGCACTGAAACCACGATCACCTTGGGCGGAGTCTCCAGCTTCATCAACCGCTCGGTGAGGTCCAGCCCGCTGGCACCAGGCAAGTGGAGGTCGCAAAGCACGACGTCTGGTTTCAGACTGCGAATCTGCGGGAGCGCGGCTTCGCCGCTGTCGGCCTCGCCAACCACATCGATGTCGAGCTCGGCCGACAGGATCATGCGCATGCCCGCCCGGACGAGCGCATGGTCGTCCACTATGTAGATACGGATGGTCATCCCTAACCCCGCTGATGAATCGTGGGGGGAGACTAAGCAACCCCCGGACAGTGCGCAAGAGCGCGGCTGTCCGGGGGTGCGATGAGGTGCTGGTTCGGGAGTCCACTATCCTTAGTGGCCCCCGATTGCCGCTTCGGGGGACGGCACCAGCATGGGCAGCGTGAAGGAGTCGTCATGACTCTTCAATCACTTAGAGAAACATTCCCAGCCAGTGGCCATGGGCGGCAAACTGGCGGACAGGGTGGGATTCGAACCCACGGAAGGGATTAACCTTCGGCGGTTTTCAAGACCGCTGCCTTAAACCACTCGGCCACCTGTCCGGGAATCAACTTGCGCGTTCGAACACGCATGTGGCGCGTATTCTCGCATGCTGCGGGCGCCAGCCCTAGCCTTTCCGCGGCTTTTTCGCCTTTTCGGCGCCCTCGGGTCGGGCCGCGCCTGGGCAAGGGATGCCCGTGGCGTCCCCGCACTCCAAACGCACGGCCTCGATGAGACCCGGCACCTTTTCCGCAAGGAAGTCGATGAAAACGCGCACGGCCGGGAGCAATCCACGGCGCGAAGCGAACACGGCATGGATGATGCCCTGGGGCAGGCGCCATTCCGGCAACACCACCTCCAGCGCACCGCTGCGCACGGCTTCATGGCAGACGGTTTCAGGCAACAGGGTGATGCCCACGCCCTGCTCTGCCAGCGCCATCATCATGGGGAAGTCGAACGCCATCACCCGGGGCCGGAGCTCGACACGCCGCACCTCGCCATCCGGACCATGCAGTTCCCAACGTTGGCGAGCTTCGTCTTCGCTGACACTGAGGGTGACGTGTTCGGAGAGATCTTCAGGCACCTGCGGCCGACCCATGCCCTTCAGGTATCCCGGGCTGGCGACCAGCAACTCCTGCGTCATGCCAAAACTGCGCATGACCAGGCTGCCGTCATCGTCGAGCTTGGAGCGCACGCGCAGGGCGACGTCGACGCCCTCGTTGATGATGTCCACGCGCCGGTTGCTGACGTGCATCTGCACGCGCACCTGCGGGTAGCGCGCAAGGAACTCGGGCAGCAACTTGGGCATCTGATGTTGGGCGAGCGCCACGGGCACGCTGACCCGGATCACGCCACGCGGCTCGGCGCTGAGCCGATCCACCACTTCGCGCGCCGCCTGCGCCTCGGCCAGCATCGATTGAGCGTGGCGGTAAACGCTCTGGCCGACTTCGGTCACTGCGAATCGCCGCGTGGATCGCTGCAGAAGGCGCACACCCAGGTCCGCCTCCAGCTGGCTGATGCGGCGGCTCAGTCGCGACTTGGGAATGCCCAGCGCGCGTTCGGCGGCCGCGAAGCCGGCATGGTCGACCACTGCTGCGAAGTAGTACAGGTCGTTGAGGTCGTTCATGGGGAGAGTTCCATATTCAGAACATTTCGTGACATTTGATCAGGTTTATCCCACGGTCGCAACGGCCTAAGGTGGACTCCAACGAAGCGGCACCGGCCGCCCACCCCAACCATCGAGGCCTGACATGAAGCTCCTGCACATCGACTCCAGCGCCCTGGGCGCCAACTCCGTCACCCGCGACCTGAGCGCCGCGATCGTGGCCCGCTGGCAAGACGCCGTTCCAGGCTTGGCCGTCCAGTACCGTGATCTGGACGCCAACCCGGTGCCGCACCTCACCGGCGGCTCGCTGGCCGGCGCCAATGCCGAAGAGGCCGCCGACGCCGCGGCGATCATGGAACAGTTCCTTGCGGCGGATGTCATCGTCATCGGTGCCCCCATGTACAACTTCGGCATTCCGTCGACGCTGAAGGCCTGGATCGACCGCGTCGCGGTGGCGGGCAAGACCTTCCGCTACACCGAGAACGGCCCGGAAGGGCTGGCCGGCGGCAAGAAGGTGATCGTCGCCAGCGGCCGTGGCGGCCTGCACACCGGCGCGCCGAGCGATTTCCAGGAGCCCTATCTGACTTTCGTCCTGGGCTTCCTGGGCATCAACGACGTGGAGTTCGTCCGTGCCGAGGGCGTGGCCTACTCACCGGAACACCGCAGCAACGCCATCGCAGGCGCCAAGGCAGCAATCCCGGCGCCTCTCGCCAAGGCCGCCTGAGGAGCGGACAAGCCACCCGGGCCATCTGCGGCAGGCCTTGTCGGCCCAAGGTGAGGAGGGCCTGCCCCACCGGGCAGGCCCTCGCTTTCCTCTTCCTCTCCCGAGCGACTTCCTGGAGCCGTAGCTAACCTTCGCGCTGGAATTCCCGCGCATCATGGAAGTGGAATTGGTGCGTGCCGAAGGGTATTCGACTCGCCGCAGCATCGAGAGGATGCTTTCGCCGGAGCGGTGGCGTCGCTTCCATTCGTGGTGCGCAAGACCAAGTGAATTCGACTGT
>CBFGOS010000271.1:0-3563 GCA_965650425.1 uncultured Lysobacter sp.
CAACCTGGGCGATGGGCTGTTTCCGTTGCGCGAGTATCTGGATGCTGGTGGCCGCTGGGGCGTGGGGTCGGACTCGCACATTTCAGTGTCGCCGGTGGAAGAGCTGCGCTGGTTGGAGTACGGCCAGCGCCTGGTCACGCGCCGCCGCAACATCGCGGTCGGCAGCGCGTCGACCAGCGTGGGCGAAACTCTGATGCACGGAGTGATGGCCAGCGCGAACGACGCCACGGGACACGCAGTGGGCCTGCTGGACGAAAACCGCCACGCCGACCTGCTGGTGTTGGACACCGACGCGCCCGCGTTCGCGGGTGCCACCGATGCCGACGCCGTGGACCGCTGGTTGTTCAGCGGCAACCGCAACCTGGTACGCGAGACCTGGGTGGGCGGTCGGCGCGTGGTCGCCGATGGACGCCATTTCCAGCGCGACGCCATCGAGGCACGTTACAGCACCGCGATGGCGGAGTTGCTGGCGGACTGAACCGCCTTGCGCCGTAGGGGTTGCTTTTCCGCGGCGGTGTCGAGGCAGGCACGCGCGGGGCGATGCCGTGCTTGCAGCCGTCAGCGCACGGTCACGCCTGAGGGCGTTGCCAATGCGTCGTCCAGCCCATCGGCCCGACCATCATTGGGGGCCGACGGAATGCCGAGCAGGCGCGTGAGCAGTGGGTAAACGTCGACGTTGTCCACCGGCGGCAGCACCTTTCCCCGTCCAAACGCCGGCCCCCGCGCGACGAACACCGCGCGCATGGACGGCAGGGCCGGGTCGAAGCCGTGCGCACCGCGCAGACCCGCCTGCCGGCGCCGTTCGGAGACGGTGCGCGGATGCGCCGCCCAGCCTTCGTCCATCTGGCACACGATCGACGGCACCCGCGGGTGGCGACCGTAGCGCCAAGTCGCGGGCAATGCGTCCTTTCGCCAGCATTCGTAGCGGTCGTGGCGCCCCAACAGTGTCGCTTCGGCGACGGCGCGTCGGCCCGGTAGCGGCTCGAAGCCCACGGATTCGCCCGATGCCACCAGTCGCGCATCGGTCGGCGCGACCATCGATTCGGCGTCGAGGTGCTGCCCGGGCGGTACCGGCGCCATGCCGTGGTCGGAGACCACCACAAGGTTGATGCGCTCGAGCAGGCCACGTTCCGCCAGGACATCGTGCAGGCGGCCCAACTCGGCGTCGATGTCGCGCAACGCCGCCTGCGCTTCGGGCGAGTCGGGGCCGTGCTCATGTGCGGTCTTGTCGAGCCGGTCGAAATACAACGTGGCCAGGTGCGGGCGCTGGGCTTCGGGTTCCGATAGCCAGCCCAGCACCGTGTCCACGCGTGCGGCATTGGTCACCGCCGCGTCGTAGGGCTGCCACCGCTGCGGACGGATGCCGTGGATCGCGGCTTCGCTGCCGGGCCAGAACATCGTGGCCGTCCGCAATCCGGCCTTTTCGGCCCCGACCCACACCGGCTCACCTTGCCACCAGGCGGCATTGCCCACCGCCTCGCGCCGTGACAGGGCGAAGCCTCCCAGCGCCTCGTCCCACATCGTGTTGTGCACGATGCCGTGTCGGTCCGGCCGCAGGCCGGTGACCAGGGTGTAGTGGTTGGGGAACGTCAGCGAGGGATAGGACGGCGTCATCCACTGTGCGCGCACGCCCTCGTTGGCCCATTGGCGCAGGTTCGGGGCGAGTCCGCGGTCGAGGTAGTCGGCGCGGAACCCGTCGATGGACACCAGTAGCAACGGGGTAGCCGCGGGCCGGGGCGTGGCCACTGCAGCGGGTGCGGGGCCGCCGACGGTGGTGCAGGCGGTAATGGAAAGGGTAAGGGCGGCCGCGAATGCGGTGGACAGGACGCGAGCAAGCATGGGGCGATAGTAAGCCAGCCGTGTGTTGCAGCCGATGCCGGCAACGGGCTGGACTTTGGTCGCATGCGCGCATGCAGTGGCCATTGCTGACGTGGACTTGAATGGCGCCACGCCGGCACATGCCAGCCGTCCCGCATGGGCGTATACCTGCCACTGGGCGCCGGCGCGGTCGTCGGCCCGCATGCGTGAGGTGTCGCCATGAAACGTCTGTTGCTCACCGCCTTGCTGCTCGGCGTGGTCCCGGTTGCATTCGCGCAAGCCGTGCCGCCCGAGCCGGCCACCGCCCCTGCCGACGCGGGTGCCGAGGAGGCTAGGGAGCCGTTGTCGGACCGCTTCTGCCTGCGCGAGACCGGGTCGCGGATCGTGGCCCGCCAGAACGCGAAGGGCCAGAAACGCTGCAACGCGATGGCGGGCCGCGCCTACACCCGCGAGGACCTGGATCGCACCGGCCAGATCAACATCGCCGATGCGCTGCGCACCCTCGACGCGTCGGTGCACTGAACCCGCTCAGGCCTGCAATCCGCGCAGCAACCGCTGCAAAGACGCCTCGTAAAAGGCGCGGAATCCGCGTTCGTCCAGGCTGAAGCGTCCAGCACGGTACAGCGCCACCAGACCGTGGGTGTGCGCCCACAGGGTCATCGCTACGTCCCAGGCGTCGTCCTGGCGCAGTGCTCCGGCCAGCATGGCACCGGTCACGGCATCGGCCACCACGGTCAGCGTGGGGGAGCGTCGCTCGCGGAAATCCTGCGGGAAGCGACGGGCCTGCCCACGCTGGATGCCGAAGGCGTAATCGAACAGGTGCGGATGGGCCAGCGCGAAGTCCAGGTAGATGCGCTGCGTGGCGAGGATCCGTTGCAGTGGGTCGCCACCCTGCGCGCGTGCTTGCCAATGCCGCGCGATCTCCTCGAAGGCGTCATCGCAGATGCGCCACAGCAGGGCATCCCGGCCGTCGAAGTGCCGGTAGATGGCCATGGGCGTGACGCCGGCCTTGGCGGCCACCCGGCGCATGCTCACGGCCTCCGCACCCTCGTTCTCGAAAAGGGAGCGGGCGGCGCGCAGCAGGCGGTCGGCGGTGGAGCTGGGAGCGGGCATGTCTGGGGTCCTGCGAGTCACTCGCGTGGGGTGAGCGAGCGCGCTGATGTCGACGGTCTTGCGGCAGCCAACGGGCCTGGAAGGTATACAGCGTAAACAATCCGAGGCCGTGGGGGCGGAATTCCACTGCCGACGGGGTGAAAGCCGCTTCCTTCGACCGTGTTGCGCTGTCGCATTGCCGGGCCGGGGGCAATAATTCCTCCATTACCGCAGCCGCAGGAATGGCCCCCAATGTCCACCCGTCGCGATCCGTCCCGCACCATCCGCGCCCCGCGCGGCGCCGAGAAGTCCTGCAAGTCGTGGCTGAGCGAGGCCGCGTACCGGATGATCCAGAACAACCTCGACCCGGACGTGGCCGAGAACCCGGCGGAACTGGTGGTGTACGGCGGCATCGGCCGTGCCGCGCGCGATTGGGAAAGCTACGACGCCATCCTCAAGTCGCTGCGCGAGCTGGAGGACAACGAGACCCTGCTGGTGCAGTCGGGCAAGCCGGTGGGCATCTTCCCGACGCATCCGGACGCGCCGCGCGTGCTGATCGCCAACTCCAACCTGGTGCCGCACTGGGCCACCTGGGAACACTTCAACGAGCTCGATAAGAAGGGCCTGATGATGTACGGCCAGATGACGGCCGG
>CBFGOS010000272.1:0-3561 GCA_965650425.1 uncultured Lysobacter sp.
CGGGTGATCAACGCGGGCTGTCGCGAATGAATAAAGGGCCCATTGGGCCCTTTATGCATTGTCTTGTCAGGAGTTGCTGGCCCGCCATGATGGGCGTTGGGGATGCAGCGTTCCCCTGTTAGGCGGCTACCAAACCAAGTCGTCCGGCACCTTGAACTGCGCGTAGTACGCGTCATCCTCGGACGTCGCAGCCGCCTGCTCCGATCCCGCCGCCTGCCCATGATCCAGCACGATCATGCTGGCATCGCGTTCCCGCACCTTCTCGGCAGCCACGCGCGGCAACAGTTCGTAACGCTCGCCCAGACGTGCGATCACCAGCGCACCAGACGCCAGCTGTTTGCGCAGATCGTCATTGACCAGCAGCGTGCGAATGGCGCCATCGGCGGTGAAGCGGTACTCGCTCTCGCCCGAACGCCGCACCTTCCGGTCTTCGATGATCTGCCGCGCCTGGGCGCGCAGCTCATTGGCGCGTGCCTGGGCCTTGCGCTCCGCCTCCAGCGCGCGGTCGCGCTCGGCCTTCTCGGCGCGCGCCCGCTCGGCTTCCAGCTGGATCTCGTTCGGCGCGGCCGGCCCCTTGGCATGCCGGGCCTTGTTCTGCTCGCGCGCCACCTCGGCCACCTTGGACTTCTTGACCAGGCCCGCCTTGAGCAGTTGTTCCTGGAGCGGATTCGCCTTCGCCATGTCGCTGTTTCGTGTTCAGGGTTTCCGGCCCATGATACTCGCCGTCCCCGCCGCCCGCCGTCGTCACCGCAGCCGATGCAGCCCTTGAAATACCTCGCCGGCTACCCGCCGCACATCCTGGAGCGGGTGCACGCGCTGATCGCGCAGGGGCGATTGGGCCCGATGCTGGCCGACAAGTACGGCCAGGCCCACGCGGTGCGCAACGACGGCCAGCTCTACGACTACGTCCAAGGGCTGAAGGACCGGCACCTGCGCAAGTCGGTGCCGCTGGGCAAGGTGCTCTACGACGGCAAGCTGCAGGTGATGAAGCACGCGCTGGGCACCCATACGGCCATCTCGCGCGTGCATGGCGGCAAGCTCAAGGCCAGCCGCGAGATCCGCATCGCCAGCGTGTTTCGGGAGGCGCCGGCGGAGTTCCTGAAGATGATCGTGGTGCACGAGCTGGCGCACCTGAAGGAAGCCGAGCACAACAAGGCGTTCTACCAGCTGTGCACGCACATGGCGCCCGACTACCACCAGTTGGAGTTCGATCTGCGCCTGTACCTGACGCACCTGGACATGGGGCAGTGACCACCGCCCTGTGAACAGTGCGAGGATGCAGGGATGAGACTGCTCCTGATTGGCTCAACGGGCCTGGTCGGCCGCCATGTCCTGGCCCAAGCGCTGGCGCACCCGGCCATCGAAACGGTTGTTGCGCCGGTGCGTCGCGCGATGGAAGCGCAGCCCAAACTGGCGACTCCCATCGTCGACTTCGATGCCCTGCCGGGCGATGCACCGTGGTGGCAAGCCGACGCCGTGGTCTGCACGCTGGGCACCACCATGCGCGTGGCCGGTTCCGAGTCAGCATTCCGCCGAGTGGACCACGACTATCCCTTGGCCGTCGCGCGGATCGCACGGCAGCACGGCACGCCCACCTTCGTGCTCAATTCGGCACTGGGCGCCGATCCTGCCTCTCGCGTGTTCTACAACCGGGTCAAGGGCGAAGTGGAGCGCGACCTGGCGAGCGTCGGTTTCCGTTCGTTGACGCTGGTGCGCCCCGGGCTGATCGGTGGCCAGCGCGAGGAGTTCCGCGCGGGCGAGCGCGCGGCGCTGCTGGCGCTGGGCGCGCTGGGGCCGCTGCTGCCGCGCCGCTGGCGGATCAATCCGGCCGGCCGCATTGCCGCTGAGTTGCTGAAGGCGGCCGTCGATGCAGCGCCGGGCATCCACGTTGTTACGTCTGAACGCATGGCCTGATCCGCCTCGCGGCGATATCGGGCGCGCTACGTGCCCTGATCGGCCAGCCAGCCGGTCACCGAGCCCAAGGTGCCAGCGTTGGGCGAACAGCCGGCCGTGATCGGCCTGATCCACAGGTCTTGGGGGGTAGGCGACATGGCGGCCATTGTGCCGGCACGCATCGCACTGCGAACGAGGCGCATGACCGGACAATCGTCTTGCCGATCATGGCGGTTGCAGTCCTGGGGGCTGCCGTTCCACTCATGTTACGAATCATCGTGCTGCGCCGCAGCATAATGCGGCCATGGCCGTCCCAGCTCCCGCTCCGTCTCCGCTCGGCACCGCGCCGCCACTCACGCCGCGCCAGGTGACGCTGATCCTGTTCGCGCTGACGCTCGGCGGCTTTGCCATCGGCACCAGCGAGTTCGCCGGCATGGGGCTGATGCCCAACATGGTCGCCTCGCTGGGCGTTACCGAGCCGCAGGTCGGTCACCTCATCAGCGCGTACGCCCTGGGCGTGGTGGTCGGTGCGCCGCTGCTGGCCATCCTTGGCGCGGGCTGGAAGCGTAAGACGCTGCTGCTCGCGCTGATGGGGTTCTACGCGCTGGGCAACCTCGCCAGTGCGCTCGGCCCCACCTACGAGAGCTTGCTGCTGTTTCGCTTCATCGCCGGACTGCCGCACGGCGCGTACTTCGGCGTGGCCGCGCTGACTGCGGTGGCGATCAGCCCGCCGCATCGACGCGGTCGCGCGATCAGCCTGGTGATGCTGGGCCTGACCCTGGCCATCCTCATCGGTAATCCGCTGGCGACGTGGGCCGGGCAGTTCGTCGATTGGCGCTGGGTGTTCGCGGCGGTGGCGATGATCGCGCTGGTCACCGCGGCGCTGCTGGCCATCTGGCTGCCCGCGTCCGTGGATGGCTTCAAGCCCCGACCACTGGACGAGTTGCGCGCCTTCAACACCGCGCCGGTGTGGCAGGCGCTGGGCATCGGCGCGATCGGTTTCGCCGGCATGTTCTGTGTCTTCAGTTACCTGGCGCCCACCATGCTGCAGGTGACCGGCGTGTCCGCGGCGTGGATTCCGCTGGGTCTGGCCGGCTTCGGCCTGGGCGGCGTGCTCGGCAACTTCGTCGGCGGCTGGCTGTTCGACCGCTTCCGTCTGCGCGGCGTGCCGGTGGTGCTTGGGTGGGCGATGGCAATGCTGTTGCTGTTCCCGCTGCTGGCGCAATGGCTGCCGACGCTGCTGCTGGCCACGGTGGCCATCGGCACGATGGGTGCATTGGGCCCGATCCTGCAGTCGCACCTGATGGACGTGGCTGGCGATGCGCAGACGCTGGCCGCCGCTTCGCACCATGCCGCCTTCAACACGGCCAATGCGTTGGGGCCATGGCTGGGCGGCATGGCCATTACCGCCGGTTACGGCTGGACGTCGACCGGCCTGGTCGGCGCGGCGACGGCGCTCGTCGGCCTGCTGATCTATGCGTGGGCGGCACGCATGGCGAAAGCGCCGCGACGCAGCCTGCAAGCGGCAGCCTGCGAGTCGTGAGCTGACGAACGGGCTCGCGGTTGCGGCGATGCCGCCGGGAGAAGACACCCGGCGGCATCCTGAGCCTCTTGGGCTTACGCCGCCAACGTCGCGTTGTCGATGACGAAGCGGTACTTCACGTCGCT
>CBFGOS010000273.1:0-3557 GCA_965650425.1 uncultured Lysobacter sp.
GGTGTACATCGTGCCGGTTGGAGCCATGACCGCCGGCTTTGGCGCCAGATACTGCATAGGGTGGGCAACGAACCTATCCCGGCACCGAGCGGCGCAGAAGTGGTAGGTCGCCCCCTCGCATTCGGCGTGGTGGGGCGTCTTCGTCGGATCAACCTTCATCCCGCACACGGGGTCGAGTGCGGTGCCCGCGGTCAGGGCGCGCTTGTCGTGCATGCCGCCACCACCCGGTCCATGCCCGTGATGTTCGTGCTCGCTCATGCCCCCTCCTTGAACCGTGACACCCGCCGCCGTCAATGCCCGTGGTGGGCGAAGGGCGAAGTGGAACCGTCTTTCGCCACCAGCTCCACCGCGTACGGCTGCACGCGACCATCAGGGGTCTCCATGCCGGGAGATCCCAAGGGCATGCCAGGGACAGTGAGGCCCTTGGCGTCGGGTTTCTCGGCCAGGAGACGCTTCACATCCTCCGCCGGTACATGGCCTTCGATGAAGTAGCCACCCACTTCGGCCGTGTGGCAGGAACCCTTGCCATAGGGAACGCCAACCCGCGCCTTAACGGGGGTCAGGTCGTTCACGTCGCGGACATCAACCTTGAACCCTGCCTTCTGCATGTGCTCCACCCACAGGTGGCAGCAGCCACAGGTAGGCGTCTTGGTCACTACAAGCAGGGGTAGGGCGGCTGGCGACAGCGCCTTGCCCACCGCGGGTGCCGTAGTTGCTTCGCCAGTGCCATCTCGCATGCCTGCTCCAGTGGGCGTAGCAGCAGGGGTGGCTGCCTCCGCGACTGAAGTCGCTTGCGCCACTTCAGCCTCCGCACCGCCCGCGGAAGACGGCGGTTGGCTGGCACTGGGTGTCGCGGGAGTCGAATCCACAGTCGCAGCATCAGTCGCCTGTGGTGAAGAGCCACCACCGCAGGCTGTCAGGCCAACGCCGAGCGCGAGGGCGACGGCAAGAGATAGTTCCAGATGATTCCTTACCATGTGTGCTCTCCTCAAAACCAAGTGCGCAATCCGACGACAAACCGGGTATCGGTGACGGGCTCGCCGTCTGCCTCGCGCAAATCGGCGGTACGTCCAAACGCGCGCTCGTGCACCACACCGACATACGGTGCAAAGCGGCGTGTGAACTCGTAACGCAGACGCAGGCCCGCCTCGGCCTTTGACAGGCCACTACCGACACCACGCGCCTCGTCGTCCTTGGCGGCGAAATCGACCTCGACCAACGGCTGCAGGATCAGGCGGTTGGTGAGCAGCAGCTCGTACTCGGCCTCGACATTGGCTTCCACGCGACCGCCATCACCGACGTACGCGGTCGCCTGCACCTCGAACTTGTAAGGCGCGAGGCCTTGCACGCCTAGCGCCGCCCAACTGCGTGAGGGTCCGGGCCGGGTCTCATGCCGCACGCCACCGACCACGTCCCACCAGGCAGAGACACTACGGCCATACAGCACTTCGATATCCGCGGACTCGGTGTGGCCACCAACCCTTTCACCTTCACTGCGCAGCCACAAGCGATTGAGATCCGTGCCAAACCAGGCGGAGCCCTCCCATGCCTGCCCAGTACCTTCTTCGGCATCCCAGCCTTCCAACCGATTGATGCCCACGTACCAGTTGAACGCTGGCGCATGCTCCATGTGTCGGGTTAGGGCAGGGAAGGCCGCAGCCCGATCCGCGTCATTCGGCGCAGGGATTGGCGTGATTGGCAGCGGTCCGGAAACTGCATGATGCTGGTGGTCTGACGATACCGTGCCCGCACCTTGTTGCGTCGCGTGCGTGGCGTGGCCAGTTCGTTCGCCCATGGCAGCAGGCGGCTTATGCGCTGCATGCGCATCGTGGGCACTATGCTCGGCTTTCTCGTTCGATTGCGCAGCAGCATGGCCGTGGTGGCCCGAGTGATCCTGTGCCACGGCAGCGCCGGAAAGCTGCATGGCCACCGATACCGCCAGCAACGTCAGAGCAGGGGAATGCTTCATGCGCGCTCCTCCACGCGCACTTCGCGCATCATGCCCGCTTCCATGTGCATCAGCAGGTGGCAATGGAATGCCCAGCGCCCCAACGCATCGGCACGCACGCGGTAGCTGCGCCGCGTGCCTGGCGGGATGTCGACGGTGTGCTTGCGCAGATGGAACTCCCCCTGTTCGTTCTCCAGATCGCTCCAAAGCCCGTGCAGGTGGATGGGATGAGTCATCATCGTGTCGTTGACCAGCACAATGCGCATGCGCTCACCGTAGTTGAGTCGCAGCGGTGCAGCATCCATGAACTTCTGCCCATTGAACGACCAGGCGAATTTCTCCATGTGACCGGTGAGGTGCAGTTCGATTTCCCGGCTCGGCTCGCGTCCATCCGGATCATCGAACAGGCTGCGCATGTCGGCATACGTCAGCACCTTACGGCCGTTGTTGCGCAGGCCAATCCCCGGATCGTCCAGCTTGGGCGACACGGCCATCGCCTGCATGTCGACCAGCGGGTTGCCATTCTCGGTGGGGGGGTGCTGCACCATGCCGTTGGCCTGTCCCGCGCCATGTCCGGCATGCGGGTTCTGCATCGCCGCACCGCAACCGCCCTCCATGCCTTTCATCATGGAGGCGCCACAGCCGCCTTCCATGCCCTTGGTGGCTGCCGCGCCGCCCATGCCCATCGCCGCCCCACAGCTGCCCTCCATTGCCTTGCCATGAGCACCGTGCCCGCCATGGCCCATGTCGTCCATGGTCAGCAGCGGGCGTGGGTCCTGCGCAGGCAGAGGGGCTTCCAGGCCCTGCCGGACCGCGAGCGTGCCACGCGCAAACCCTGTCCGGCCCATGTCCTGCGCGAAGATCGTGAAGGCATCCTGGCCTGCAGGCTCCACCAGCACGTCAAAGGTTTCCGCAACTGCGATCCGGAACTCGTCCACTGATACGGGATGGATGTACTGCCCGTCAGCCGCGACCACCGTCATTTTCAGGCCCGGGATGCGTACGTCGAAGTAGGTCATTGCCGAGCCATTGATGAAGCGCAACAGCACTTTCTCGCCCGGCCGGAACAGCCCCGTCCAGTTGCCGGCGGGGGCAGCACCGTTCATCAGGTAGGTGTAGGTGTGGGCGTTGACGTCCGAGATATCGGTTGGCGTCATCCGCATGCGTCCCCACATTCCGCGGTCCTGGAGCGTTGCCGAAAGGCCGTCCTCGCGCACGTCGCGCACGAAGTCGCCGACGGTACGCTTGTAGAAATTGTCGTGCTCCGCCATTTTCTTCATGCGTCGGAACAGGGCGGTGGGCTCCATGTCTGTCCAATCCGACAGCAGCACGACGTGTTCACGGTCGTAATGGAACGGGGCCGGTTCGCGCGGGTCGACGATGATCGCTCCGTAAAGGCCCGCCTGCTCCTGCAGCATCGAATGGCTGTGGTACCAGTAGGTTCCGGCCTGGTTGAGCTGGAAGCGATAGACGAAGGTCTCGCCGGGCGCGATGCCGTCGAAGCTGAGGCCGGGCACGCCGTCCATGTTGGCGGGCAGGATGATGCCGTGCCAATGGATGGAGCTGTACGCATCGCGCAGATGATTGGCGACGCGCAGGGTGACCGTGT
>CBFGOS010000274.1:0-3546 GCA_965650425.1 uncultured Lysobacter sp.
GTTCCAGATTGCCGAGGACCTGTCCAAGATGGAGATTGTCCTGGTCATCGACGAGGCCGACATCGGCCAGGTGAAGCCGGGCCTGGACGTGGGGTTCACCGTCGACGCGTTTCCCGACCGCCAGTTCCGCGGCAAGGTTCAGCAGGTGCGCCTGTCGGCCACCAATACCAGCAACGTGATCACCTATCCGGTCGTGGTCGCGGTGGACAATGCCGACCAGTCGCTGCTGCCGGGCATGACCGCCAACGCCGAGATCGAGGTCAGCCGCCGCGACGCCGTGCTGCGCGTGCCCAATGCGGCGCTGCGCTTCAAGCCGGCAGAGGATGAGGCGGCCAGCGCCCCGCAGGTCGCTGGCTCTGCCGGGCGCGGTGGGGTGACCAACGACCTGCCGCGTGTGGCCGCCGCGCTCAAGCTGGACGCCGCGCAGCAGCAGGCATTCGATGACGCACTGGCCCAGATGCGCGAACGCATGGCCTCGCGTGCGGCCGCTCCGCAGCAGTCAAACGGCCGTGGCAGCACATTGTTCGGTGGCGGCATGCGCATGGGTGGCGGTGGTGGCGGGACCGCGGCAGGCGGCAACAACGGCCAGATGCGCCAGCGCATGCAGGAGCGTTTCCGCCAGCAGTTCGCGACCTTTCGAGCCACGCTGACGCCTGCGCAGCAGGCCCAGTGGGACGCCGAGATCAACGCGCTGGTGTCGGCACGTCGCGCGCCGCTGTACCGTCTGGTGGACGGCAAGCCGCAGCCGGTGACGGTGCGCGTGGGCGCCAGCGACGGCAGCTTCACCGAGGTGTCGGGTGACGTCGCCGAGGGTGACGTCGTGATCACCGGCAGCGGACGGTCAACCAAGTGATGGCGGGCGTCTCGCCGGCCGATGACGTCGTCATCCGCACGCACAACCTGCGCAAGGTCTATTCGCCCGGCACCGAGGCCGAGGTGGTGGCACTGAGCGATGCCGACATGACGGTCCGCCGCGGGGAGTTCGTCGCCATCATTGGTCCGTCGGGCTCGGGCAAGTCCACGCTGATGAACCTCATCGGCTGCCTGGACACGCCCACCTCGGGCACCTACCTGTGTGATGGCGTCGACGTGGCCACCCTGGACGCGGAGGAGCGTGCGACGCTGCGCCGCGACAAGATCGGTTTCGTGTTCCAGGGCTTCAACCTGTTGCCGCGCCTGAGTGCGCTGGAGAACGTGGCCATGCCGCTGGGCTACGCCAACGTCCCCCGCGCCGAGCGGTTGCAGCGCGCGCGCGAGGCCCTGGAGGCTGTCGGCTTGGGCGGCCGTACCGGACATCGCCCCAGTGAACTCTCCGGTGGCCAGCAGCAGCGCGTGGCGGTCGCGCGTGCGCTCATCAATCGCCCACCAATCCTGCTCGCCGACGAACCAACGGGTGCGCTCGACACCCACACCGGCGAGGAGATCCTGCGCCTGTTCAAGCAACTGCAGCACGATGGCCACACCGTCGTGCTCATCACGCACGACCCCGACGTGGCCGCCGCCGCCAACCGCACCTTCGTCATTCGCGATGGCGTTCTGAGCGAAGGAGGTTCGCTGTGAACCCGATGGAAGTGGTGCGCACCGCGATCCACGCGCTGCGCGGCAACTGGATGCGAAGCGCACTGACCTCGCTGGGCGTGATCATCGGCATCGCCGCGGTCATCGTGATGGTGTCGGTGGGGCAGGGCACGCAACGCGAAATCGACAAGCTGGTGTCGGGGCTGGGCTCCAACCGCCTGGACGTGTTCGGTGCCGGTGGATTCGGCGGTGGCGGCGCGCGCATGGCCGCGGGCAGCCGTTTCACGCTCAGCGAAGACGATGCGAAGGCCATCCGCGAGGAAGTGCCCGAGGTGCAGTACGTGGCCGCTTCGCTTCGCGGTGGCGCCCAGGTCGTCTACGCCGAGAGCAATTGGTCGACGCAATGGCTGGGCGTACAGGCCGATTATTTCGCGATCAATGCCTGGACGCTCGCCAATGGCGACGGCTTCGAGCAGCGCGACTACAACGGCGGCAAGTCGGTGATTCTCGGCGAAACCGTGCGCCGCGAACTGTTCGGCGACGAGGACGCACTGGGCCAGACCGTGCGCTTGGGGCGGGTTCCCTTCACCGTGGTGGGCACGCTGGCGCCGAAGGGGCAGGGCGGGTTCGGCCAGGACCAGGACGACGTGATCCTGGTGCCGCTGGAAACCGCGCGGCGCCGCCTGATGGGTGCCAGTGGGGCGCCGGCCGGGGCCGTGCGCGACATCGCGATCGGCGTCGAACGCGCGGACGACGTCTCCTACGCGCAAGGTGAGATCGAAGCGTTGCTGCGCCAACGCCACCGCATCCAGCCAGGTGAGGACGATGATTTCAGCGTGCGCAACATCGCCGAGGTGGTGGCCACGCGCACCCAGACCACGCGCCTGATGTCGTTGCTGCTGGGCGCCGTGGCCACGATCTCGCTGATCGTGGGCGGCATTGGCATCATGAACATCATGCTGGTCTCGGTCACCGAGCGCATTCGCGAGATCGGCCTGCGCATGGCGGTCGGTGCGGGACCGAGCGACATCCGCCGCCAGTTCCTTGCCGAGGCCATGCTGATCTCGCTGATCGGCGGAGCGCTCGGCATCGTCATTGGCATCGGGGGCGCCCTGCTGGTCGGCAAGTTCGGCTCGCTGCCGGTCGCGTTGAATGCCCAGGTCATTGGCCTGGCGGCAGGATTTTCCATCGCCACCGGCCTGTTCTTCGGGTACTACCCGGCGCGCAAAGCGTCGCTTCTGGATCCGATCGAGGCATTGCGGCAGCAGTAATGCAGCGGCGAGCGCGGGACAGCGGTCCCCCGCGGAACCGGGGTAAAGTGGGGCCAACGCCACTTTGGCCCCGCCCATGCGCCTGCTCACCACCCTTGTCCTTTCCCTTGCCGCCGTGACCGCCCAAGCTGCCGAGCCGACCACCGCCGCCCTCAAACCGAAGACCGCCCTGGTCATCCACGGTGGCGCCGGGTTCGTGCCGAAGGACTCACTGAGTGCGGCTGACCTCAAGGACATCCATGCGACCCTCAACCAGGCGCTGGATGCGGGCAACAGCGTCCTGTCGAGCGGCGGTACCGCGCTGGATGCCGTCGAAGCCGCGGTCCGCGTGCTGGAGGAGTCGCCGCGGTTCAACGCCGGCAAGGGCGCCGTCTTCAATGCCGTGGGCGGTCACGAACTGGACGCCGCAATCATGGAGGGCCACACCCGCCGTGCTGGCGCCGTGGCTGGCGTGACCACCGTGCGCAGCCCGATCAAATTGGCGCGCGCGGTGATGGAACACAGCCCGCACGTGATGATGGCCGGTGCTGGCGCGGAGGCCTTCGCCGACACGCGCCCGGAAATCGAACGCGTGCCCAACAGCTGGTTCGACACCGAGCACCGCCGCCGCGCCCTGGAGAAGGCGCAACGCGAGGAGGCCGAAAAAGCGCGTAGAGGCCAGGATCCGCAGGCCTACCGCCCGCTCGAGGACGATGCTCCGAAATACTTCGGTACCGTGGGCGCGGTGGCCCTTGACGTGCATGGCCACATCGCCGCC
>CBFGOS010000275.1:0-3545 GCA_965650425.1 uncultured Lysobacter sp.
CACCGCCCACGCACACGCGCAGCCAGCGGGTGCCGCCGCTGTCCGCAGGGTCGCCGCCTGCGCACTCGCCCGCCGCTGTGCCGGCGCGGGCGGAACGCCCGGCCAACTCGCCCTATGTGGATCGTTCGTCTCCGTCGCTCCACGACGAGCGCGAGCGTCGCGCAGGCGGCGACCCGGCGGACAGCGGCGGCACCCGCTGGCTGCGCGTGTGCGTGGGCGGTGACAGTTACGCACTCGAACTCCTCCGCGTACAGGAAGTCCTGCGCCCGGCGCCCATCGTCGCCATGCGCGGCACGCCGGCGTGGACGCTGGGGGTGATGAACCTGCGCGGCCGCATCGTTCCGGTGATCGACCTTGGGGCCTGGCTGGGCGGCCTCCCCGCCACGGCCAGCGAGACCACGCGCATCGTGGTGGTGGAGCGCGACGACGAGCTGATCGGCATCCTCGTCTCGATGGTCGAGGACGTGGTGACCTTGCAGCGCGAGCGTCGCCGCTCCGCCCCTGTGGGCCAGGCCGGCCCGACCCTGATCGAGGACGTGGCCCTGCTCACGCCCTCTCGCACCGAGTCCAGCCACGCCAATGCCGCGCGCGGCGCCACCGTCGGCGTCGCCCGCGTGGGAAGCGTGCCCACGGTCCTGCTGGAAGCATCGCGCCTGTTCGAGTGAGTGCGCGCGGCGGGCTAAAGATCCCGCCGCGCCAGCCGTTAGAGACAGTGAAAGTTTCCGACGGCTGCCCTAATGACCGCCCTGTCCCTGCCCGCCGACCTCGGCATCGAACACGTCTCAGGCCTGCAGCAACTGCTGTCGGCCCACGTCGATGATGCGCAGGCGCTTGAACTGGTTGCCTCCGACGTCCGCCGCGTGCATGCGGCGGGCGTGCAGTTGCTGCACGCATTCGCCTGCGAGCGTGCGCAGCACGGACACCCCACCCTTGTCACCCAGGCATCGCCGGTCCTGGTGGATGCGCTGCGCCTGCTTGGCCTGGCCGCATCCCTGGGTGTCGATGCCCCCTCAGATTCCACTGGAGACTCCGTGTGAGCGCGCAGCTTCTGATCGTCGACGATTCCACCTCCATGCGGCAGATGGTCGCATTCGCCCTCACCTCGGGCGGTTACCAGGTGCGCGAGGCCGAGGACGGCCAGGCCGCCCTCGACATTGCCCGCACCGCGCGCTTCGACGCCGTGGTGACCGACGTCAACATGCCGCGCATGGACGGCATCGAACTGATCCGCCAGCTGCGCCAGCTGCCCGACTACCGCTTCACTCCGCTGCTGATGCTCACCACCGAGTCGGCCGCCGACAAGAAGCAGGAAGGCCGCGCCGCCGGCGCCACCGGCTGGCTGGTCAAGCCGTTCGACCCTGAGCAGCTGGTCGCCACCGTCCGCAAGGTGCTTGGCTGACGCCCATGGACATGTCCCGGTTCCACGCCGCGTTTTTCGAGGAAAGCCGCGAAGGTCTCGACGCGATGGAGCGTGGCCTGTTGGCGATGGAATCCGGTGATGCCGAAGCGGACACCCTGCACGTGGTGTTCCGCGCCGCGCACTCGATCAAGGGCGGCGCGGCCACGTTCGGCTTTTCCACCATTGCCGAACTGACCCACCTGCTGGAAACGCTGCTGGACGAGGCGCGCAATGGCCGCCGCCAGCTCGACAGCATTGCCACCGGTGCCCTGCTGGTGTCGGTGGACGTGCTGCGCGGCCTGCTGGAAGCCGCCGAGCACGGCGGCGGTACCGACGATGAGGCCGTGGCGCACGCACGCCGCGCGCTGGAGCGCGTGCTGGCCAGTCCGGCCGACGGCGCGGCGGCACCCGCGAGCGCCGCCAAGCCCAGTGCCAACGCCGAGCCAGAGGCGTGGCACATCGTGTTCAAGCCATTCCCGTCGCTGTTCCTGAGCGGCAACGACCCGCTGCGCATGCTGCGCGAGCTCGACCAGCTCGGTGCCATGACCAGCCGTTGCCTGGACGCGTCCCTGCCGGCCTTCGCGGCGCTCGATCCGCACCAGGCCTTCCTCGGCTGGGACATCACCCTGCCGGGCACGGTCAAGCGCGCCGCCATCGACGAAGTGTTTGCGTGGGTCGAGGACGAGTGCGAACTCGACATCCAGGCGGTGATGCCCGCCGCGGCCGCACCCGCCCCAGCGCCTGCCCTGCCGTCGCCTGCAACGACCGATGCGGCGCCCACCACCGACGGGATCGATCGCGCCGGTCGGCGCGCCACCGACGCCCCGCAGGAAAGCTCGATCCGCATCGCCGTCGCCAAGATCGACGCGCTCATCAACCTGGTGGGCGAGCTGGTCATCACGCAGGCGATGCTGCAGCAGCGCGCCGCCGCGCTCGACCCCGCCGAACACGAACCCCTGCTGGCGGGCCTCGTGCAGTTGGAACGCAACACCCGCCACCTGCAGGAGTCGGTGCTGGGCGTGCGCATGCTGCCGGTGGAATTCGCCTTCAGCCGTTTCCCGCGCATGGTCCGCGACATCGCGTCGCGCCTGGGCAAGCGCGTGCAGCTGCGCACCCACGGCGAAGCCACCGAGCTGGACAAGGGCGTGATCGAGAAGATCGTCGACCCGCTGGTGCACCTGGTGCGCAATGCCATCGACCACGGCCTCGAGATGCCCGAGGAGCGCCGCGCCGCCGGCAAGGACGAGACCGGCACGCTGGTGCTGTCGGCCGCGCACCAGGGCGGCCACATCCTCATCGAGATCGTCGACGACGGCCGCGGCCTGAATCGCGACAAGATCCTCCAGAAGGCGCTCGAGCGCGGCCTGCCGGTGCCCGAGAACGCCACCGACACGCAGATCCACGAACTGATCTTCCACCCCGGCTTCTCCACCGCCGATGCGGTCTCCGACCTGTCGGGTCGCGGCGTGGGCATGGACGTGGTCAAGAGCAACATCACTTCGCTCGGCGGCACCGTCGAGATCCGCAGCGAGTATGGGCGCGGCACCACCATCGCCATCCGCCTGCCGCTCACCCTGGCCATCCTTGACGGCATGTCGGTGTCGGCCGGTGGCGAAGTCTTCATCCTGCCGCTCAACGTGGTCGTCGAATCGCTGCAGCCGGGCGCCGACGACATCCGCACCATGGGCGGGCAGTCGCGCGTGATGCGCCTGCGCGACGACTACCTGCCGCTGCTCAACCTCGCCGACCAGTACCGTCTGCCGCGCACGCCCTCCATCGTCGGCGACGCCGACCCGATCGCGGTCGTGGTCGAAGCCAACGGCCAGCGCGTCGCGCTGGAAGTGGATGAACTGGTGGGCCAGCAGCAGGTCGTGGTCAAGAACCTGGAAACCCACTACCACCGCATCCAGGGCGTGGCCGGCGCCACCATCCTGGGCGATGGCCGCGTCGCCCTGATCGTCGATCCGGTCGGACTGGCCCAGGCCGCGACACTCCCCAGCGCCGCTTGAGCCGTCCACTGCACCCAAGGTCCCCACACGCATGTCCCACGCCACCGCCACCGCCGACCTCACCGCAGCCGAGCACAGCCAGGCCATGGCACGCGAGTTCCTGACGTTCACCCTCGGCAAAGAGGAATACGGCATCG
>CBFGOS010000276.1:0-3531 GCA_965650425.1 uncultured Lysobacter sp.
TGTTCCTGGTGGCCGCGCTGGCGTGGCTGGCCAGCCTGCCGCCCAAGGGGCTGATGCGGGTGATGCACGCGACGGGGCTGGGCGGGCTGGTGGCCCGGCGCCTGCTGTTGCCGGCCCTGCTGCTGCCCAGCGTGTTGGGCCTGTTCGCGCGGGTGGCGGGCGACTGGCTGGCGTGGACGCCGACCACGGTGGTGTCCACGCTGGCGCTGGTCAGCGGCGGCGCACTGGCGGCCCTGATCTGGTGGGTGGCGCTGCTGCTGGACCGGCTGGAGCATGAGCGCGCACATGCGCTGGCGCTGCACGGCGAAAGCCATACCGATGCCCTGACGGGGCTGTCCAACCGACGCGCGTTCGACGAGGCCATTGGCGGCCTGGTGCACGGACGCCGACACGCCGATCGCAGCTTCGCGTTGCTGATGCTCGACCTGGACCGGTTCAAGGACTACAACGACACCTTTGGCCACCTGGCTGGCGACGAGGTGCTGCGGCGCGTGGCGATGTTGCTGCGCAATACGCTGCGGCCCGGCGACCTGCCTGCCCGCTACGGCGGCGAGGAGTTTGCGGTGCTGCTGCCCGACACCGATGCCCGCGAGGCCGCCGCGGTGGCCGAGCGTATCGTGCAGGCGTTCCGCGACGAGACGTGGCCGGGGCGGCCGGTCACGGTGAGCATCGGTTGGGCTGCCGCCGGCCGCGACGAGGCGGCCGAAGCCCTGGTCGGGCGTGCCGACTCCGCCCTGTATGCGGCCAAGGCTGCCGGTCGCGACCGGGTGATGCACGCCGACGAACCAGCGAGGTAGGAGCGCGGTTGGCGGTACCCGGAAAAGCGAAAGCCCGCCAATAGGCGGGCTTCCGATAACGCATCCGACAAGTCGGAAGGCTTACTTGATCTTGCCTTCCTTGTACGGCACGTGCTTGCGCACGACGGGATCGTACTTCTTGATCTCCATCTTGCCGGGGGTGTTCTTCTTGTTCTTGTCGGTGGTGTAGAAGTGGCCGGTGCCGGCCGACGAGATCAGGCGGATCTTGTCACGCTTGGAAGCCATGGGTCAGTCCTCAGATCTTTTCGCCGCGGGCACGCAGGTCGGCCAGAACGGAGTCGATGCCGTTCTTGTCGATGGTGCGCAGGGCAGCAGTGGAAACACGCAGCTTCACCCAGCGGTTTTCGCTGGCAACCCAGAACTTGCGCTCATGCAGGTTCGGGAGGAAACGGCGGCGGGTCTTGTTCATCGCATGTGACACGTTGTTGCCGGTCACAGTGCGCTTGCCGGTTACTTGGCAAACTCGGGACATACGCACCTCGAAAGGTAGTTGGGGCTTCCCTTGGCCAGGGAGGCGGGCGGCCCTGCCGTCGGCGGACATCCGCAGGCGGCGCGCGATACAGGTGGGGTCTGCTCCCCGTGCGGGCGGAGCGGCCACTGGAACCGGGCGGCCCGGAATCGCGCTTCCGGGAAGGTCGCCGTGCTTGCCCTGCGGGCAAGCTGGACGCAGTGAGCCGCACATTATTTCAGAACCCCTGCCTGTGGGCAACTTGGGGGGCTGGGCGGTGGTTCGGCCCGGAGCGCGACCCTTAGGATCAACCGGCCTTCTTGGCGTCCTTTGCAGCGCCTTCCGTTGGCGCCGCCTTCGTCTCGGCGATCCAGCGGCGAACCTCGCTCTCCAGCACCGGCAGCGGCAGCGAGCCCTGGCGCAGGATGGCGTCGTGGAAGGCCTTCACGTCGAACTGGGTGCCCAGTTCGCGCTCGGCCTCGGCGCGCAGCTTCACGATGGCGATCTCGCCCAGCTTGTAGCTCAGCGCCTGGCCCGGCCAGGAGATGTAGCGGTCGACCTCGGTCGTGACCTCGTGTTCGCTCAGCGCGGTGCGGTCGCGCAGGTAGGCCAGAGCCTGCTCGCGGGTCCAGCCCTTGGCGTGGATGCCGGTGTCGATCACCAGGCGGCAGGCGCGCCACATCTCGTAGGTCAGGCGGCCGAACTCCTCGTACGGAGTCTGGTAGATGCCCATCTCCTGGCCCAGCTTCTCGGTGTACAACGCCCAGCCCTCGCCGTAAGCGGAGATGTAGGACTTGCGGCGGAAGTCGGGCTGGCCGGTCTGCTCCTCGGCCAGCGCGCCCTGCAGCGCGTGGCCCGGCGAGGCCTCGTGCAGGGTCAGTGCAGGCAGGTTGTATAGCGGGCGCGAGGGCAGGTTGTAGGTGTTGACCCAATAGGTGCCGTTGCCGCCGCGGCCCGCGGTCCAGAACGGGGCGATGTCGTCCGGCACCGGGATGATGGTGAATCGGCCGCGCGGCAGCGTGCCGATGACCTTGCCGACCTCACCGTCCACGCGCTTGGCGATCCAAGCCGCGCGCTCGAGCAGCGCCTGCGGCGTGGTCACGTAGAACTGCGGATCGGTGCGCAGGAAGTGCAGGAAAGCGGGAAAGGTGGCCTGGCCCGCGGGTGCCTGGAAGCCGACCTGCTGGATGATCGCGTCCATCTGCGCTTGGATGCGCGCGACCTCCTGCTGGCCGATGGCATGGATCTCGTCCGGCGACAGGTCCAGCGTGGTGTACTCGCGGATCTGCTGGCGGTAGTAGTCCGCGCCGCCGGGCATCTGCGACGCGCCCAGCGTGGTGCGCGCCTTCGGCACGTACTCGTTGCGGAAAAAGGCCAGCAGGCTGCCGTAAGCCGGGATCACACGGCCCTTGATCGCGGCGCGCGCCGCCTCGCGCAGGCGCGCCTGGTCGGCGGCGGCAATGCTGTTCGGCAGCTTGCGGAACGGCGCGTACAGCGTGGCCTGCTCCGGGTCCTTGAGCTGGGCGACGGCGGCGATCGACACATCACGCCCATCCAGCACTGCGCGCGGCACGCTGAAACCGCGCGCCAGGCCGGCGCGCATGTTGGTGATCTGCTGGTCGAAGTGGCGCGGTACGTCGTTGAGCCGCGCGATGTAGGCCTCGGCGTCCTTCGTCGTCTTGAAGGTGGTGCGCGCCATGAAGCCGAGGTTGGACCAGAACGACGAGTCCGAATTGAATGGCATCTCGTAACCGCGCAGGCGCACGTCAGCGGCGAGGTTCTCGACCTGCGCGCGGTACACCGCAAGGTTGATGCGGTTCTCCGCCGAGAGCTTGCTGGCGTCGATGGCGTCCAGCTGGCGCAGTACGCCTTCCCACACCTTCAGCCGTGCCTGTTGGCTGGCCGCATCCACCGTGGGCAGCCGGGTGTTGCCACCCGAGGTGTCGCTGTCTTCGTCGGCGCCACCGGTCTCGCGCTGCCGCCACGTCCATTCCTTGGCGTAGATCGCCTCGAAGTGCGCGTCCGCCGTCGGTGCGGTGGCCGCATGGGCCAGGCCGACGGGCGCGAGTGCGAGATGCAGCGCGAGGAAGGTGGGCAGCAGGGGCTTCACGGCGAACGGCGTCCAGCAAGTGGTGAGTGCCGATCTTCGCACTCTGCTGACCCCCGTGCATTTGCCCTTTCGTGGGGTTTCACTGCCAACACGCGCTCGAGGGCGGTGAGTCCCAGGGGCATTGTGGAGAGTGGGCCATGGATGGCCCGCGGCGG
>CBFGOS010000277.1:0-3530 GCA_965650425.1 uncultured Lysobacter sp.
GGCCTCCGCCGGGGTGGCCGGCGCCTCGACGGTCGGGGCCGCAGCCACGCTGACCACGGTGGCCTGCCGTGCGACGGCCACGGCTTCTGCCTCCACCTGTGCCGAGTCTGCAGCCGGCGTTGGCGCGGCGACATATTGGCGGGTCAGGGCGGCCATCATCATTTCAAACCTGCTGGGCGCCGGGGCGGCATCCGCGTTGCCGGCGGTGTCTGCGTCGACCACCGCGGCAATGGCCGGGGCCACTGCGACTGCGACCGCGGGCGCCGGAATGACGGCGTCCTCGGTGCGCCGGGGGGGCAAGTCGAATCGCGATTCCGCGGTGGCGCGTTCGTCGATGTGGAACACCGCGCGGCGCTCCGGCGCCAGCGTGGCGGCGGCCAGTGCCGGCTCGCGGGCCACGGCCTCAGCGCGGGCGGACCAGGACACGCTTTCAGCACGCTGCGCCAGCGAAGCCGCCTCGAACGCCGCGACCACGGGGGAGGCTTCCGGCCCGGGCGCCGCCTGCGGGGCCTCGGCGCGGGACTCGGTGCCGGTGGCCGTGCGCAGCGCCTGCTGCACCAGCGCTTCGTCGTAATCGGTGGCGGCGACGATCTCGATGCCATCGGCCGTGGTGCGGTTGGACAGGATCACTGCCTCGGCACCCTGCTCGTCGCGGACCATCCGCAACGCGCTGCGGATGTCGGGGGCGATGAAACGCTTGATTCTCACGTCGTTCTCCAGTGGGTGCCGGTGGCCGGCGCCCGGTTCACTTCAGTCGCCCGGGAGGGGATGCCAAGGGCGTCAGCCCACCGCACCGACCAACCGCAACCGCTTGTCTTCCGGCACTTCGTTGTAGGCCAGCACCGAGAGCGCGGGGACGCTGTGCCGCACCAGCCTTGCCAAGGTCGGCCGCAGGCTGGCCGGGACCAGCAGCACCGCGGGCTCGCCGCGGCTTTCCTGCTGGCCGACGCAGTCGCTGAGGTTCTGGTGAAGGCGTTCGGCAAGTCCCGGTTCCAGTGCGGCCCCCTGGCCGTTGACCGAGTCCTGCAAGAGCCGTTCCAAAGCCGGCGCCAAGGTATAGACGGGCAGCTCCGGCGCCATGCCGTTGAGCTCCTGGACGATGAAGCGGCCAAGCGCCGCGCGCACCGCGGCGGTCAGCAGGGCCGGGTCCTGGGTCATCGCGCCGTGTTCCAGCAGGGCTTCGACTACCTGGCGCATCTGCCGCAGCGGCACGCGCTCGGCCAGCAGCGACTGCAGCACCCGCACCACCACCGACAGCGGCAGCAGCTTGGGCGTCAAATCCTCGACGAGCTTCGGCGTCGACCGGCCGACGCTGGCCAGCAACTGCTGCACTTCCTCGTGGCCCAGCAGTTCCGAGGCGTGCTCGCGCACCACGTGCGAGAGGTGGGTGGCAATCACCGAGGAGGCGTCGACCACCGTGTAGCCCAGCGACTCGGCGTGGGCATGCTGGCTGGGGATGATCCAGACCGCGTCCAGGCCGAAGGCCGGGTCCTTGCCCGGCAGGCCGTCCAGGGGGCCGAACACCTGCCCCGGGTCCAGCGCCATTTCGCGGTCGGGGTGCACCTCGCCCTGCGCCACGGGCACGCCGTGCACCAGCAGCCGGTACTGGCCCGGCGCCAGCGCCAGGTTGTCGCGCACGTGCACGGCGGGGATCAGGAAGCCCAGGTCCTGGGTCAGCTTGCGGCGCACGCCCTTGAGCCGGGCCAATAGTTCACCGCCCTGCTGCTTGTCGACCATGGCGATGAGCCGGTAGCCCACTTCCAGCGCCAGCGGCTCGACCGGTCGGATCTCGTCCCACGACAGCTCCGCGACGGCTTGCGACGGTGCCGCCGCCGTGCCCGCGGTCGCGGCGTCAGCCTCCGCGTCGGTGAGGTCCGCCCCGCGCATGCGCCAGGCCGCATACCCCATGCCCGCGGCCAACAGCAGGAACGGCACGTTGGGCATGCCCGGGATCAACCCGATCAGGCCCATGAGCACCGCGCCCACCGTCAGCGCGCGCTGCTGCCCGAACACCTGGTTGGACACCGCCGCGCCCATTTCCTGCTCGCGGGTGGCGCGGGTGACCAGCATGGCCACCGCGGTGGACACCAGCAGCGCCGGCAACTGCGCGACCAGGCCGTCACCGATGGCCAGCAGCGAGTAAGTCTGCGCCGCGTCGGCAAACGCCAGGTCATGCTGCAGCACGCCGATCAGCATGCCGCCGATCAGGTTGATGGCCATGATCAGCAGGCCGGCGATGGCATCGCCGCGCACGAACTTGCTGGAGCCGTCCATCGCGCCGTAGAAGTCGGCTTCCTCGCGCACTTCCTCGCGGCGGGCCTTGGCCTCTTCGCGCGTCAACAGGCCGGCGTTGAGGTCGGCGTCGATGGCCATCTGCTTGCCGGGCAGCGCGTCCAGGATGAAGCGTGCCGACACTTCGGCGATGCGCCCGGCGCCCTTGGTGACCACCACGAAGTTGATGATGGTGAGGATGGCGAACACCACCAGGCCTACGGCATAACTGCCCCCGATCACGAACTGGCCGAAGGATTCGATGACGTGGCCGGCCGCGCCCGGGCCTTCGTGGCCGTGCAGCAGCACCACGCGGGTGGAGGCCACGTTCAGGCCCAGCCGCAGCAGCGTGACCATCAGCAGCACGCTGGGGAATACCGAGAACTCGAGCGGGCGCTTGACGTACACCACCGCCAGCAGCACCACCAGCGACAGCGCGATGTTGATGGTGAACAGCGCGTCCAGCATCAGCGGCGGCAGCGGCACCACCACCATGGCCAGCATCGCCAGCACCACCACCGGCGCCGCCGCGCCACTGCGCACCGCCGACGTCAATGCGCCGACGGCGGGGAACGCGCGGCCGCTCACCGCGACGGGTTCCCGTCAGTCGGCGCGGAGGGGGTGGGCTCCACGGCGACCGGGCCCAGCGTGGGCATCGGCCCGTGGGCGGGGTGCCAGCGGCGCAACTGGTACACGTAGGTCAGCACCTGGGCGACGGCAGCGTAGAGGTTCACCGGGATCTCCTGGTCCACTTTCGCCTGTCCATACAAGGCGCGTGCCAAAGGCGGTGCCTCGACCAGGGTGATGCGGTGCTTGCCCGCCACTTCGCGGATGCGCAGGGCCAGTTCGTCCACGCCCATGGCGACCACGCGCGGGGCGCGCATCTTGTCGGCGTCGTACTTCAGGGCCACCGCGTAATGGGTCGGGTTGACCACCACCACGTCGGCGCTGGGCACCGCTTCCATCATCCGGCGCTGCGACATCGCGCGCGCGACCTGGCGCATGCGCCCCTTGATCTCGGGGTTGCCCTCGGTCTGCTTGAACTCGTCGCGCAGTTCCTGCTTGGTCATGCGCAACTTCTTGATGTGCTAGAACCGCTGCCACGGCACGTCGGCCAAGGCCAGCAAGGCCATGGCGCCCACCGTCCACAGCAGGATGGTGAACGCGGCGTCCACGCACACGTCCGCCGCAGCGGCCAAGTCCATCGTCGGGCTCCGCAGCAGGCGCGGCAGCACGGCCAGCATCGCCAGCGTGCCGGC
>CBFGOS010000278.1:0-3516 GCA_965650425.1 uncultured Lysobacter sp.
ATAGCGAAAGTCATAGCTGACGCCCAGGGGTATTACCTCCACCCCACTGCCCCCTTCGTCGTTTATGAGCACCCATTTGCCGTTCCGGAACTGGTAGACCTTTTGAATGTCTTCTTCGTCCCATCCCCAGCTAAAGCGGGGCGCCCCGGCGCGATCGGTCAGGAATTGCGCGTCTGGCACAGGTGCAGTGGCAATGGTTTCGGTCTTGCTGCGCTCGCCTGTGCCCACCTTCTGCAGGCGGGTCAAACAGCCGTCTTTCCCGGCCTTGGTACAAGTGCGGACCAATACATGGTCAGGGTCATGTTGCAGGGGGTCTACAAGCGAGCCATAGAAATGGTTACGGTTCCTCCCATCGACGTCGACCGCATACAGTGACCAACCGGAATAGGGCTGCGCCCGGACACCCTGCCGCACCGACCATTGCGCGAGAAGTCGTCGCTCGCTGACCCACACAGCATCATCGACGAATGCATTCTTGCCGGGATCGACGGTAGCTGTGACCTGCATATCAGCCAGGCGAAGGATGGCTAGGACAGTACGGTCCTCCATGGGCACCGTCATGCTGACGTGGTCACCGGAGGGCGAAATGGACAGCAGGCCGTAACGCGCCTTTCGGATCATATCGTCCACGGGCGCCCCGTCAGCCGACGCCGAGGCGATCAACAGCAGCATGGTCAACGCGACACGTGGCATCAAGGCTCCTCCCTTCGGGTAGGGCAAAGCTTATCCGGGTATTAACGCCGAACCCTGAATCCCATCGACCATCGGAAGGCGGCACGGCAAGCGCCTGGGGAGTAGCATCGAGCTTCGCCCCGCCCTGCCCGCCTCCGGAGACTCCATGCGCCGTCCGCTGCTTGCCCTTGCCATCGCCGCCCTGCTGCCGTCCGTGGCCGTTGCCCAGGGCGCACCCGCGGAACGCCCCGAAGTGACCGCGGCGGCCAAGGCGCAGCGCGACCAGGTGGTGGCGTGGCGACGCGACTTCCACCAGTTCCCCGAGCTGTCCAACCGCGAGCAGCGCACCGCGGCGAAGGTGGCCGAGCACCTGCGCGCGCTGGGGCTGAAGCCGATGACCGGCATCGCGCACCACGGCGTGGTCGCGGTCATCCAGGGCGGCAAGCCGGGGCCTAAGGTGATGCTGCGCGCGGACATGGACGCGCTGCCGGTCACCGAGCAGACCGGGCTGCCGTTCGCGTCGAAGGTCACCACGCAGTTCGCCGGGCAGACCACCGGCGTGATGCACGCCTGCGGCCACGATGCACACACCGGCATCCTGCTGGGCGTGGCCGATGCGCTGGTCAAGATGAAGCAGGACCTGCCCGGCCAGGTGATGCTGGTGTTCCAGCCCGCGGAGGAAGGCGCGCCCGCCGGTGAAGAAGGCGGCGCGGAGCTGATGCTCAAGCAGGGCGTGTTCAAGGATTTCAAGCCGGACGCGGCGTTCGGCCTGCACGTGTTCTCCACGCTGCAGGCCGGGCAGATCGGCGTCCGCCAGGGGCCGCTGATGGCGGCCTCGGATGCGTTCGCGATCACGGTCAAGGGCCGGCAGACGCACGGTTCGCGCCCGTGGGGCGGCATCGACCCGGTGGCCGCCGCCGCCGACCTCGTCGGCAGTGCGCAGACCGTGGTCAGCCGCCGCACCGACATCGCCAAGCTGCCGGCGGTCGTCACCTTCGGCACGGTGCACGGTGGCATCCGCTTCAACATCATCCCAGACGAAGTGGTGATGACCGGCACCATCCGCACCTTCGACAACACGATGCGCCAACGGATCTTCGACGACCTGAAGAACGTGGCCACGCACGTGGCCGCCGCGCACGGCGCCACGGTCGAGGCGCGCGTACCCGATGGCGACGGCAACCCGGTGACCTACAACGACCCGGCGCTGACCGCGCGCATGCTGCCCAGCCTGCAGGCAGTGGCCGGCCCGGCCAACGTGATCGAGCCGTCGCTGCAGATGGGCGCCGAGGACTACTCGTTCTTCGCCCGCGAGGTGCCGTCGATGTACTTCTTCGTCGGCGCCACCGCCAAGGGCATCGACCCGGTCACCGCGCCGAGCAACCACTCGCCGCAGTTCGCCCTGGACGAGTCGGCGCTGGACCTGGGCCTGCGCGCGCTGCTGCAGGTGACGCTGGACTACCTGCACGGCAGCGCAAAGGGCTGACCCGGGCGCGGGCGTGCGGCCGCCCCGCCGGGAGAGCCGCACGTGGCATGAACGCAGAGGGCCGGTACCGGCCGCGGTAGGCCGCGGGGCGGGCGATAATGCGCGGATGACCACCCAGGACAACTCCGTCGCCGGCTCCGCGCTGGGCCGCCACGTCGACTACCCGCAGGGCTACGACCCGGGCCTGCTGTACCCCATCGCGCGCACGCTGGGTCGGCACGCCATCGGCCTGCGCGAGGAGGCGCTGCCCTTCATCGGCCTCGACCGCTGGCACGCCTACGAGCTCAGCTGGCTGGACACCAAGGGCAAACCCGTCGTGGCGACGGCGACCCTCGAGGTACCGGCCGACGCACCCAACCTGATCGAGTCGAAGTCGCTGAAGCTGTACCTCAACTCATTCAATGCAAGCCGGTTCAAGGATGCCGACGCAGTGCGCGCGCGCATGGCCGACGACCTCTCGCGCGTGGCCGGTGCGCCGGTGAGCGTGGCCTTCGGACTGCCGCCCATGGCGGATGAGGCCGACGCCGCGGAATCGCTCGATGCACTCGACGTGGCCATCGACCACTACGGGCCGCCGCGCGCGGAATTCCTCAGCGTGGATGCGGATGACGTGGTCGAGGAAACGCTGGCGAGCGCGCTGCTCAAGTCCAATTGCCCGGTCACCGGCCAGCCCGATTGGGCGCACGTGCGCATTGCCTACCGTGGGCCGCGCATCGATCGCGCCGGACTGCTGCGCTACCTGGTGTCGTTCCGCGACCACGCCGAATTCCACGAGCAGTGCGTGGAGCGCATCTTCAGCGACCTGCTGGCCCACGCGCGACCGGAACAGCTCTCGGTGGAGGCGCGCTACAACCGCCGCGGCGGGCTGGACATCAACCCGTGGCGCGCCACTCCCGGCTCGGTGACGCCGGTCGCACGGCGCGAGGAACGCCAGTAAACCCCTCCCGGGGATTTCACGCGGACGGCATCTTTCCTTAACAACCTTCGTGCCAACGTGCTCGCGTCGCATTCATTGACGCCGGGGAGGAGCCCCCACATGAGCACCGAGAAGAAAGCCGATTTCTCCAACGTGCAGGGCCGAGTGTCCAGCACGGAGGACATCCGCAAGCAGGCCGATTTCAGCAACGTGCAGTCCTCGGTGTCGTCCACCGAGGAGATCACGGCCAGCACGGCAGGCGATGCTGCGCAGCAGAGCTACACCGTCGAGAAGGGCGACACCCTGTCGGGGATTGCCAAGCAGTTCTATGGCAAGGCCAGCGCGTGGCACGACATCTTCGAGGCCAACCGCGACCAGATCGACGACCCCGACCGGATCTTCCCCGGCCAGGTGCTGAAGATCCCCGCCATCGACACCGATG
>CBFGOS010000279.1:0-3496 GCA_965650425.1 uncultured Lysobacter sp.
GCTATAGAGAGCGCCGGAGGCGGCAGGTTCCCGCTGCAGCCGATAAACCACGTCGCTTCCGCTTACCCGCAGATCGACGGTATCGCGCCCGGCATCGGCGAAACGCCAGTTCAGCTCCGCGCCGCTGTCGCACGTCCAGCGACTCCATGGCTGCTCGGCCGGCGTACCGGCACAGCCAGCCAGCAGAACAACGGCCGCCGCCAGGGCGATAGTACCTTTCATCTCATCTCCCGCCGCGCGGCGCGCCTTCAAGGGCAGCGCTGCTCCGGACTGTCCTGGGCAGCGGTCGGATCGCCGCTGCTCTGTGTCTCGATCCGCTGATTGTCCTTCTCGGTGGGGCCCATCGCAGGAGGCGGGCTGACCACTTCGCAGGTACTGGTGACCGGCGAACCGCCGGAACAACCGATCAGGCCGATCGAACACACGAGAACGAGCAAGGGATAGCGCATCGCGATTTCCTCCGGGTGGATATCTCAAGGGACCACACCCGGCGCTTCGCTATCCGCCCGCTCGTCTTCACCTCACTTGGCGCGCTGCTCCAGCACTTCGACCGCCGGCAACACCTTGCCCTCGACGAACTCGAGGAAGGCGCCGCCGCCGGTGGAAATATAGGAAATCCGCTCCGCCACGCCGTACTTGTCGATGGCCGCCAGGGTGTCGCCACCGCCAGCGATGGAGAACGCGTCGCTCTCGGCAATGGCCAGGGCCAGGGCCTTGGTGCCCTCGCCGAACTGGTCGAACTCGAACACACCGACCGGGCCGTTCCAGAGGATGGTCTTCGACGACTTCAGCAGCTCGGCGAACTGGGCGGCGGTCTGCGGCCCGATGTCGAGGATCATGTCGTCGTCGGCCACGTCGGCGATGGCCTTGACGGTGGCGGCAGCGCTTTCGGCGAACTCCTTGGCCACCACCACGTCCACTGGCAGCGGTACGCTGACCTTGGCGGCGATGGCCTTGGCGGTGTCGACCAGATCGGCTTCATACAGCGATTTGCCCACCTTGTAACCCGCCGCGGCGAGGAAGGTGTTGGCGATACCACCGCCGACGATCAGTTGGTCGCAGATCTGGCTCAGGCTGTTCAACACATCCAGCTTGGTGGAGACCTTGGAGCCGGCGACGATAGCTGCCATCGGCCGGGCCGGGTTGCCCAGGGCCTTGCCCAACGCATCCAGTTCGGCCGCCAGCAGCGGGCCGGCACAGGCGACCTTGGCGAACTTGGCCACGCCATGGGTGGAACCCTCGGCGCGATGGGCGGTACCGAAGGCGTCCATGACGAACACGTCGCACAGGGCAGCGTACTTCTGCGCCAGCTCGTCGGCGTTTTTCTTCTCACCCTTGTTGAAGCGCACGTTCTCGAACAGCACCAGCTCGCCCGGCTTCACTTCGACGCCATTCAGGTAGTCGGCAACCAGCGGAACGTCGCGGCTCAGGGCCTTGCCCAGGTAATCGGCGACCGGCTTGAGGCTGTTCTCTTCGCTGTACTCGCCCTCGGTCGGACGGCCCAGGTGGGAGCAGACCATCACCGCCGCGCCCTTCTCCAAGGCCAGCTTGATGGTCGGTAGGGAGGCGAGGATGCGTGCATCGCTCTTCACCACGCCGTCCTTCACCGGGACGTTGAGGTCTTCGCGAATCAGCACGCGCTTACCCTGGAGGTCGAGGTCGGTCATCTTCAACACGGTCATGGTGATCGGTCCTTCACGGAGGCTGGTTAATTGGAAGCGTTGGCGACGCGCAGATAGTGATCGGCGACGTCGAGCATACGGTTGGCGAAGCCCCATTCGTTGTCGAACCACGCCAGCAGGTTCACCAGCCGGGGGCCGGACACGCGGGTCTGGCTGCCGTCGACGATGGCCGAATGCGGGTCGTGGTTGAAGTCGCAACTGGCGTGGGGCAGCTCGGTGTAGGCCAGCAGGCCTTTCAGCGGGCCGCTTTCGGCGGCCTGGCGCAGCACGCGGTTGATTTCTTCGCTACTGGTGTCGCGGGCGGTCTGCAGGGTGATATCCAGGCAGGACACGTTAACCGTCGGCACGCGCACGGCTTTGGCCTGAATTCGTCCACTAAGTTCCGGCAGCAGGCGCTCGATGCCGCGCGCCAGCCCGGTGGACACCGGGATCACCGACTGGAAGGCCGAGCGCGTGCGGCGCAGGTCCTCATGGTGATAGGCGTCGATTACCGGCTGGTCGTTCATCGCGGAATGGATCGTGGTGATGGAAACGTACTCAAGACCCACCGTCTCGTTCAAAAGTTTCAGCAGGGGCACGCCGCAATTGGTAGTGCAGGACGCATTTGAGACGAGGGTCTCCTTACCGCCGAGACTGGCCTGGTTGACGCCGAAGACGATGGTGGCGTCGACATCCGCCTCGCTGGCCATGGGCTGAGAGAACAGCACCCGTGGCGCACCGGCCTCGAGGAAGCGCTCGCCATCGGCACGGGTGTGGTAGGCGCCCGAGCACTCCAGCACCAAGTCGATGCCCAGGCCGGCCCAGTCGATACCCTCCGGCGTCGCGCTGCGCAGCACCTTCACGCAATCGCCATTGATATGCAGGCAGTCGCCCTCGACCTTCACGTCACCGGGGAAGCGACCATGGGTGGAGTCGAAACGGGTCAAGTATTCGATGCTGGCCTGGTCGGCCAGATCGTTCAGGGCGACCACCTCGAAGCTCGCCCCGGCACCACGCTCGTAGAGCGCACGCAACACGCAGCGGCCGATGCGGCCATAGCCGTTCAATACAACTTTGTAAGGGCGGTTGGGCATGGCAGCTCCGCGGCAAACGGCACGCTGCCAGCCATCGGACGGAGCGCTCCGACCGATGGCTGGCGGCAAGGCTTTCGGCTGGACGTCAGTCTTCCAGCAGCTCTTCGGCTACCGAAAGCACGTTGTCGACGGTGAACCCGAAGTGTTCGAACAGGGCAGGCGCCGGCGCGGATTCGCCGAAGCTGGTCATGCCGATCACCCGGCCGTCGAGGCCGACGTACTTGTACCAGTAGTCGGCATGGGCCGCCTCGATGGCGATCCGCGCACCGACTTCCACCGGCAGCACCGACTGCTTGTAGGTGGCATCCTGGGCATCGAACACGCTGGTGCACGGCATGGAGACCACCCGCACCTTGCGTCCCTGCTCGGTGAGTTTGTCGCAGGCCTGCACGGCCAGGGCGACTTCCGAACCGGTGGCGATAAGGATCAGCTCCGGCTCGCCGTCGCAATCCTTCAGGACATAGCCACCGCGGGCGACGGCGCTTTCCTGCTCGTGATCGCGTAGCTGATGCGGCAGGTTCTGGCGCGAGAACACCAGGGCGCTCGGGCCGTCCTTGCGCTCGATGGCGCACTTCCAGGCCACCGCGGATTCGACCGCATCGGCCGGACGCCAGGTATCCAGGTTCGGCGTCATGCGCAGGCTGGCCAGTTGCTCGATCGGCTGGTGGGTCGGACCGTCCTCGCCCAGGCCGATGGAGTCGTGGGTGAACACGTAGAGCACGCGCTGCTTCATCAGCGCCG
>CBFGOS010000280.1:0-3495 GCA_965650425.1 uncultured Lysobacter sp.
GCGACTGGCCCAATACGGCGTCACGCTGGGCGAGTTGCAGGACGTCGTCGCGGCAAGTCGGGATCAATGTCGAGGTAGTAGCCCCCGGTAAGGCGCTCGGCATATGCGCTGGCCGTGCCTGGCACGGTGCGCACCACGGCCTCGACCTGCTTGGCCAAGGCCTCCAGCTCTGTCAGGTCACGTCCAAAGACCTTGATGCCAACCGGCGTACGGATGCCGGTGGCCAGCATGTCGGTACGCGCCTTGATGGGCATCGTCCAGGAGTTGGCGACGCCCGGGAACTTCAGCGCTGCGTCCATCTCGGCAATCAGCTTGTCAGTCGTCATGCCATCACGCCACTGGTCTTCCGGCTTGAGGTTGATGACCGTCTCGAACATTTCCAGCGGCGCCGGATCAGTCGCGGTCAACGCCCGTCCGGCCTTGCCGAACACCGATTCCACCTCCGGGAACCCCTTGATGATGCGGTCCTGTTGCTGAAGAAGCTCCGATGCCTTGGTGACCGACATGCCAGGCAAGGACGCCGGCATGTACAGGAGTGTGCCCTCGTTGAGGGTCGGCATGAATTCGCTACCCAGACGCGAGGCCGGCCACACGCTGGCGAGCAGCACGACGAGCGCCAGCGCTATCGTCGCGACCTTGTGCTTCAGTACCACGTCAATCACCGGGCGGTAGGCGGCGATGAGGACGCGGTTGACCGGATTCTTCTGCTCCGGGACGATCCTGCCGCGCACGAACAGCAACATCAGCACCGGCACCAGGGTGACGGAAAGCAGCGCGCCGCCGGCCATCGCGAACGTCTTGGTGAACGCAAGGGGACGGAACAGGCGCCCTTCCTGCGCCTCCAGCACGAACACCGGCAGGAACGAGACGGTGATGATCATCAGGCTGAAGAAGAGTGCCGGACCCACCTCGCGGCAGGAGTCGATGATCAACTGGGTCCGGCTACGCGTTCCGTCATCGCGCTCGATGTGCTTGTGGGCGTTCTCGATCATCACGATTGCCGCGTCCACCATCGCGCCGATCGCAATGGCGATGCCACCCAGGCTCATGATGTTGGAGTTCATCCCCAGCATCCGCATCGCGCCAAAGGCAATCAGCACGCCGACGGGTAGCATCACGATAGCCACCAGCGCACTGCGTGCATGGAACAGGAACACCAGGCACACCAGTGCCACGATGAGGCTTTCCTCGAGCAACGTCGTTCGAAGGGTCTTGATGGCACGATGGATGAGGTCGGAGCGGTCATAGACCGCCTGGATGCTCACGCCCTCGGGCAGGCCCTGCGCGATTTCCGTGATCTTTTCCTTGAGCCCGTGGATGACCGACAGGGCGTTCTCCCCGTAGCGCGCCACGGCGATGCCGGCGACGACGTCACCTTGGCCATCGAGATCGGCCAAGCCGCGGCGCTCGTCGGGCACGAGTTCAACGCGGGCCACGTCACGGATGAGGACCGGTGCGCCGCCCTCGGCACGCAAGACCAGGTTCTCGATGTCATCGATCCCGCGCAGATAGCCGCGACCACGCACCATGTATTCGGTTTCCGCCATCTCGATCACGCGGCCACCGACGTCACGGTTGCTCGTCCGGATCACCTCTGAGACGCGTGAGAGTGGAATGCCGAACTCGCGCAGGCGCACCGGGTCGACCGTGACCGAGTACTGGCGGACAAAACCCCCCACGCTGGCCACTTCGGCCACGCCTGGCGCCTTGGTCAGCTGGTAGCGCAGGTACCAGTCCTGCATCGTGCGCAGCTCGTCCAGCGAATGCCGGCCGCTCTTGAGCACGTACTGATAGACCCAGCCGACGCCGGTGGCGTCTGGCCCCAGCGATGGTGTGATCCCAGCGGGCAGGTTCTTGGACGCGAAGTTCAGGTTCTCAAGCACGCGGGACCGCGCCCAGTAGAGGTCGGTCCCGTCCTCGAAGATCACGTAGACGAACGACGCGCCGAAGAACGAGAAGCCACGGACCACCTTCGACTTGGGCACTGAGAGCAGCGCGCTGGTCAGCGGGTAGGTGACCTGGTCCTCGACCACCTGCGGCGCCTGGCCCGGGACCTCGGTGAAGACGATCACCTGCACGTCGGACAGGTCGGGCTGCGCGTCGAGGGGTGTCCGCATTACGGCGTAGATGCCACCGGCGACGACGGCCAGCGTCATCACCAGCACCAGGAAGACGTTTCGGACCGACCATTCGATAAGACGGCCGAGCATGTCAGTGGCCTCCGTGACCGTCGTGGTGTGCGTGGGTGTCGTCCGGCGCCGGTGTCACGGGCTCGTCCGGCGCGGCCGGCATCGGCGCGTGGCCCGAGTGCGGATCAACCGGCGCAGCCGGCTGCGGCTGCGGCTGCGTCTGCGGCGGTGCGATCGGGCGGCGCGCAGGGGCAGGGGCCTGCGCAGGGGATGTCGTTGCGGGCGGATGACCCGCATGAGGATCCTGCGCAGCAGGTGCTGCGTGACCAGCATGGGGGTCCGGTGCAGTCGCCGGCGGGCCATGATCGGCATGGGCATCTTCGCCTTCCGGTGTGGGCGCCGGCACACCCTCAGAGGCCGGCGCGGCATGGCCGGCGTGTCCGCCCAGTCCCTGCAAGGCCGACTGCAGGTTGCTCTCGGCGTCGATCAGGAAGTTGGCGGCGACCACCACCGCCTCGCCATCGGTGAGTCCGTTCAACACTTCGATGCGATCACCCGCCGTGCGACCCAGCGTGATCTCGCGCGGCGCGAACCGGCCCGGCGCTGTCTGCACCAGGACCATCTGGCGCGTGCCGGAGTCCAGTACGGCTGAGCGCGGAACGGCCAGCACCGGTTGCGACGTGGGTTGTTCGAGCAGGACCGTGCCGAACAGGCCTGGGCGGAGTTCGCCGCCGCGGTTGGGCAGCGCAATCCGGATGTCGACGGTGCGCGTCGCGGCATCGACGACGGGTTGGACAAATGACACCTTGCCGCTGAACGTCTGCCCCGGCAGGGCCACGGATTGAAACCTTGCGGGCTGCCCAATCTGGATGTCGGCCGTCTGCGCGACGGGAACCTTCGCAACCACCCAGACCGTGGAGAGGTCCGCCAGTCGCAGGATGGTCTCGCCCGGTTCGAAGCGGGTACCTTGGACCACCGGCTTCTCGATGACGACGGCATTCGCAGGCGAGGTCAGCACCAGGGTGTCGGTACCCCCGTCGCGCCCCAGCCGCGCCAGTTGTGCATCGCTGATCTCCCAGTTACGCAGGCGGGCACGGGCCGCGTCCCTCAGCCGGGTCATGGACGCAGCGCTGGCCGGATCGGATTGCGCCATCTTGCGGGCCGCCGTATCGGCAAGTTTGTATTCCTTCTGCGCGGCCGCGAGCTGTGGGCTGTACACCGCGAGCAACGGCTGGCCGGCGCGCACGGGCATGCCGGTCTGGTCGGCATACAGCCGTTCCACCCAGCCCTCGAAGCGCGGTGCGATCACGTACTGCCGGGTCTCATCGACCTCGACGGTGCCGCTGGCGCGAACAACGCTGGCAAG
>CBFGOS010000281.1:0-3491 GCA_965650425.1 uncultured Lysobacter sp.
GCTGGCTGAAGGTCGGCTATGCGGACGGTGGCGACTTCGACGGCACGTTTGCCGGCAATGCCGGCGTGCTGTTCAAGTTCAACCCCACGTGGGGCATGACCGGTGAGGTCGAGGTCATCGAGGACACCACGCGTTACCTCGTGGGCGTGCGCGCCAGCTTCTAAGCGGCCTCGCACCGCCCGTGCAAGAAAAAGCCCTGCGCACGCCGGGCTTTTTCACTGGTTCGGGCCATCTGGCATCGGCCGATGCGCGGAGCCTTATTCGAACAACCCTTCCGGGTATTCGGGCTTCTGCTCACGCGCCAGCAGCCGCTGCAGGCCTTCGATCGGCGTCGTGGCGCCGTGCAACACGTCGCGCACGCCGCTGGAGATCGGCAGTTCGATGCCGTGCTTGTCGGCCTGGCGCATCACCTCGTCCGCGGTCTGCACCGATTCGACCACCTGACCGATCTCGCGCACGGCATCCTCGATGCTCTGGCCGCGGCCCAGGGCCAGGCCCAGGCGGCGGTTGCGCGACAGGTCGCCGGTGCAGGTCAGCACCAGGTCGCCCAGGCCGGCTAGGCCCATCAGGGTCTCGGCCTTGCCGCCGATCGCCTGGTTGAGGCGCAGCATCTCGTTGAGACCGCGGGTGATCAGGCCGGCACGGGCGTTGAGGCCCAGCTGCATGCCGTCGGCCACGCCGGTCGCCACCGCCAGCACGTTCTTCATCGCACCGCCCAGTTCGGCCCCGAGCATGTCGTCGCCGGTGTAGGCGCGGAACGCCGGTCCGTGCAGTGCGTCGGCCACCTGCTGGGCGAAGTCGGCATCGTCCGAATGCACGGTCAGCGCGGTGGGCAGGCCCTGCGCCACTTCCTTGGCGAAGGACGGGCCGGTGACCACCGCCAACGGCACGCCGTCGCCGAGCACTTCGCCCGCGACTTCGTGCAGGAATCGGCCGCTGCCCGGCTCGAAGCCCTTGGTGGCCCATGCCACGCCAGCGTGCGCCGGGCGGTGCGGGGCCAAGGCGCGAAGGGTCTCGGCGAAGGCGTGCGACGGCACCACCACCAGCACCAGGTCCGCGCGTTGCAGCGCGGTCGGCAGGTCGGTGGTGGCACGCAGCGTGTCCGGCAGCGCAATGCCCGGCAGGTAGCGCGGGTTCTCGTGGCGGCCGTCGATCGCGTCGATGGTGGCCGCGTCACGGCCCCACAGCACGGTCGGATGACCGTGCCGTGCGATCAGGGCCGCGAGCGCCGTGCCCCAGGAGCCGGCGCCCAATACCGCCACGCGGGGAGCTTTCGCTTCCATCGCGGCGTCGGATCAGGCGTTGCCGGCGGTCTCGGCGTCGGCCAGGCCAGCCTGGCCCTGCTGCGCGGCGCGCTGACGCAGGCCTTCGGCGTACAGCGCCTCGAAGTTGATCGGCTGCAGGAAGAACGGCGGGAAGCCGCCGGCCTGGATCATGCTGCTGATCATTTCGCGGGCGTACGGGTACAGCACGTTCGGGCAATGCACGCCGAGCATGGCGTCCATGGTCTGGGCGTCGAAGCCCGACAGGCCGAACACGCCGGCCTGCTTCACTTCGGCCAGGTACATGGGCTTGTCGCCGGAGTTGCAGGTCAGGGTCACGCCCAGTACCACTTCGAAGGCGTTGTCGTTCAGGCGCTGCACGCTCTGCTGCAGGTTCATCTGCAGCTGCGGCTGGCCCTGCTCGTTGAACACGGCCGGGGCACCCGGAACTTCGAAGGAAACATCCTTCACGTAGATCTTCTCGACCGTGAACGCCGGACCGGTGGCGGTTTCGTCAGCGGCGACGGCGCCGTTCAGGGTTTCTTCGGACATCGGAGCAACTCCAGCTTGTAAGCGTAAGGGATCGATTATGGCACGCGCTCCCCGCGCGGCCTCGGGTTCAGTCTGGGGGCGAATGGTGGCAGCGCAAGGGCAGCCGCGTGACATGCGCGGCGCAGGGCGCGGGCCAATGCGGTTCAGCCCGCGCGATCAGGTCACCGTGCGCTACCGGGCTGCCAGCTCAGGCGCGGCCCTTCACCAGCGGCAAGTCGGCCTGGCGCCACGCGGCGATGCCGCCGTCCAGGAGATAGACCTGCTCGAAGCCGGCCTTCTTCAGCCGCTTGGCCGCACCCGCGGCCGTCACGCCGGAACGGCACACCACGACCACCGGATGCGACTTGGCATTGGCCAGCAGCTTGCTTTCCGGGTCGAACTGGCTCATCTGCACCGACTTGCTGCCGGCGATGTGGCCCTTTTCGAAGTCACCGATGGGCGACAGGTCGATGACCAGCGCCTCATCGCGGTTGATCAGGCCGGTCAGCTCGGCCGGGCGCAGCACCTTGTAGCCGCGGAACAGGCCGGCGATCTCGTTGAAGACCAGGGCCGCGGTGAGGCCGGCGAGGGCCATCGACAGGTAGGGGTGGCGGCCGGCAAAGGCCAGCAATTCTTCGATGGTCACGGCATCAGTACGGTGAGGCAGGGCCGGCGATTGTCGCCTACCCCCGCCGCGGGCGCAAAACGCGCCCATCGCGAATCCCCCGTCACTGCCCCGCCCACAGATCCGGCAGGCCACTGGTCAGCCACCACACCTTGCCCTCGGCGTCCCAGCGCCAGGTCTCGCGGTAGCGCACGGTGCGCTCGGCCATGGTGTGGCGGTTCATCACCCCGATGTCGATCTCGCGCACCGCCGTCCCCTTCTCGAGGTTGCGATCGGAGCCGATGTCCCGGTACGAGGTCACCTGGATGTGCTTCCAGCGTTCCAGTTCCAGGTCGGTGACCGGGCGCTCGTCGCGGACCTTGGGGTCGATGAGGTTGGTCGCGCCCTCCACCTCGCCCCAGCGGATGGCGCCGGACCACGCGTACTGCTGCTGGTCGAGCTTGTCGCCCTGCTGGTTGACCGAAGCGCAACCGGCCACGACCAGCAGCAGGCACCCCATCACCACGGAACGGAACAGGCGCATCGTCACTCCTAGCTGCACGGGCGGGTGCCGCCCGCATCAGCCCGGATGGTAGCCGGTCGCAGCCGCTCAGGTACGGAGGATCGCCACGTATCGTGCGGTGAAGTCGGTTGCGACCACGCCTTCGGGCGTGAGCACGCGTGCCACCAGGTGGGTACGGGCACGGCCACGCTCGCGCAGGGTGGACAGGAAGGTGGCCAGGTCGGCGTCGGGACCGAACTCGGCAGTGACGTCCAGGTCGGCGTACAGCGGGGCGAGATAACGCAACTGGCTGTCGGCCACGTACACATCGGCGTCGATGCCGGCTTCGTGCAACTTCAAGGACACCAGCCCCCATGAGGCCAGCGTCATCATCGACGCCAGGCTGCCGCCGAAGGCGCAGCCCTTGTCGTTGACGTGATCGGCCAACGCGGCGTGCAGGCGCAGGCGCTGGCCGTCGTAGCCACCGATGCTGAGGTTCATCGCCGCGACCGGCGGCATCGATTGGTAGTGGTGCTGGAGTTGTTGCAGCAGTTCAGCCTGGGACATGGGGGGGATGACCGGGGACAGGGGG
>CBFGOS010000282.1:0-3453 GCA_965650425.1 uncultured Lysobacter sp.
CTGGCCCGCAAGACCGGCCGCAAGAAGGTCACCGTGGTGCACAAGGCCAACATCCTGAAGTCGACCTCGGGCCTGTTCCTGAAGACCGCGCGCGCCGTGGCCGCCGAGTACCCCGACATCGAGTGCAACGAGATGATCGTGGACAACACCTGCATGCAGCTGGTGATGCGTCCGGAGCAGTTCGACATCATCGTCACCACCAACCTGTTCGGCGACATCATCTCGGACCTGTGCGCCGGCCTGGTGGGCGGCCTGGGTCTGGCCCCGGGCGCCAACATCGGTACCGATGCGGCCATCTTCGAGGCGGTGCACGGCACTGCCCCGGACATCGCCGGCCAGGGCAAGGCCAACCCGTGCGCGCTGCTGCTGGGCGCCGCGCAGATGCTGGACCACCTGGGCATGCCGGAGAAGGCCACCAAGCTGCGCGAGGCGATCATTGCCACGCTGGAGGCCAAGGACAACCTGACCCCCGACCTGGGCGGCACCGGCACCACGACGTCCTTTGCCGAGGCGATTGCCAAGCGCGCCACGGCCTGAGGCCAACGCAACGCCTTGGGATCCGCGCAGCGGCTCCCACCTTCACGGGGTGCCTTCGGGCGCCCCGTGTCGTTTCTGGAGCCGGGATCGGTGAATCGGCGCCCAGGCTCCAAGGCCAGAGGGCGCACGTCCAAGGCGGCCATGCGTGGCAAGGCGCAGTCCTGAACGGACACTGTTCTGCCCATGGCCTCGACACACCTCGGTCGGGCCCCCAGAATGGCGATCTTTATTTCGTCCATTCGGATGAAGCGATGAATGATCCGGTTCGCCCCAGCGCGCTCGCCTTGACCCCCTTGCTGCTGTTCCTGGCGCTGTTCTTCGACGCGGGCCTGTATTTCACCGCGCGGGGTGAAGCGATGGGCTTCTACCAGTTGCGTGCACCCGTGGCGATCCTGCCGGCGCTAGCCCTGGGGGCGTGGCTGGCGTGGCGCCGCGGTGTCCGTCCGGTCGACACGTTGCTGGCGGGCATGGGCCACGCCAACGTCATGCTGATGTGCCTGGTGTTCCTGCTCGCGGGCGCTTTCGCCAACGTGTCCAAGGCCGTCGGTGCCGTGGATGCCGTCGTGGCCATCGGCCTGGGCAGCCTGCCGCCTGCGCTGATCCTGCCGGGACTGTTCGTGGTGGCCAGTTTCGTGGCGTTGGCCATCGGTACCTCGATGGGCACCATCGCGGCAGTCGTGCCGATTGCGCTGGGCGTGGCGGACGCCGCCGGACTGGATGGCGGCCTTGTGTTGGGTGCCGTCGTGGGCGGTGCGATGTTTGGCGACAACCTTTCGGTGATTTCCGACACCACCATTGCCGCCACCCGCACCCAGGGCTGCCGCATGCGCGACAAGTTCCGCGAGAATTTCAAGATCGCCCTGCCGGCGGCCATCGCGACCGTGGCACTGATGGCGGTGATGGGCGACACCGCCCCCGTGGCCCCACCGGACAGCGATGCGAGCGGCTGGCTGGTGCTGCCGTACGTGATCGTGCTGGGCCTCGCTCTGGCGGGGCTGGACGTGGTGCTGGTACTGGCCATCGGCATTGTCCTGTCCGGACTGTTTGGCCTGTTCATGGCCGATGGGTACGACCCGGTGACCTTCGCCGGCGATATCTATGCGGGCTTCGAAAGCATGGTCGAAATCACGTTGCTCTCGCTCCTCATTGGCGGCCTGGCGGAGCTGATCAAGGTCACGGGGGGCTTGGCGTGGTTGGCGCAGGTCATCGCGCGATTTGCACGCGGCCACACGGGCAGGCGCTCGGGCGAGGCCAGCATCGCAGCACTCGCCGTCGGCGCGGACGCCCTCACCGCCAACAACACCGTGGCCATCCTGGTGACGGGCAGCCTGGCCAAGGACATTGCGGAACGCCATGACATCACGCCGCGCCGCAGCGCCAGCCTGCTGGACATCTTTTCCTGCGTCACCCAGGGACTGCTGCCCTATGGCGCGCAGATCCTGTTGGCCGCCTCGCTGGCCGGCCTTTCCCCGCTGGTGATTGCCGGCAAGGTCTACTACTGCTGGCTGCTCGCCGCAGTGGCCGTCGTGTTCATGATGCTGCCTTCGCGGCATCGTGACGCCGTCGCAACCGGAGCGCCGGATTCGGCTGGTCGGCCGTAGCCTGCGCGACCAGGACGAGCGCCACGGTGGCACGGGGCCAGAAAGCGAGGCCTGCCCACCCAGGCGTTCAATAAAAAGGGGCGCCCAGCGGCGCCCCTCGTGCAGTGAGCCTTGCGAGGCTCATCGTTCGCACTGTCGCGACTCAATCCCGCGACTGCAGCTTCGACAGCAGGCGCAGGATCTCAAGGTACAACCACACCAGCGTCACCAGCAGGCCGAACGCGGCATACCACTCCATGTACTTGGGCGCGCGTTGTTCGACGCCGGTTTCGATGAAGTCGAAATCCAGTACCAGGTTCAGCGCGGCCACCACCACGACGAATCCCGAGAAGGCGATGCCCATCAGGCCGCTGTCATGGATGAAGGGCATCGACTTGCCGAAGAAGCCCATCACGATGTTGACGAGGTAGAGCAGGGCGATGCCACCCGTCGCAGCGACCACGCCCAGCTTGAAGTTCTCGGTGGCCTTGATCAGCCCGCTGCGGTATGCGATGAGCAGCGCCGCCAGCGTGCCGAACGTCAGCCCCACCGCCTGCATCACGATGCCCGGGAACTTCAACTCGAACATCGCCGAGATGGCGCCGATGAACAGCCCCTCCAGCGCCGCGTACAACGGTGCGGTGACCGGCGCCCACGTCTTCTTGAAAATCGTCACCAGCGAGACGACGAAACCGCCCAGCCCGCCCACCAGCACGTACGGCATCAGGTTGGCGGTGCCATTGCTGCCGAAGAACAGCGACCAGGTGTAAAGCGCGCCGGCCAGCGTTAGCACCAGCAGGAATGCAGTCTTGTTGACCGTGCCGTTCAGGGACATCGTGTCCTGGGCGCCCGTGACAACGGAGCCGGTCGCGAGGTCGAGGAAGGTGCTGTCCTTCAAAGCGGGGTTGCCACTGCGCATGTTGGCTCCTTGTTGGCCGTGCGGCGATCCAGTCGCGAGCATACAGGCGAGCGGAAGGGTGGGGGCAGGAAATCGCGCATTGACAGCCCGCCCTGCGCAGCTGAGAATAGTCGACCTTTCGCGGCGCTGGCGCGCTACGGAAGACTGGCCCGGGGCATAGCGCAGTCTGGTAGCGCATCTGGTTTGGGACCAGAGGGTCGGGGGTTCGAATCCCTCTGCCCCGACCAATTGAGCTGCACGCCTCGGCTAAGATGTCCGCCACGCGCCCGTAGCTCAACTGGATAGAGCACCGGCCTTCTAAGCCGGTGGTTACAGGTTCGATTCCTGTCGGGCGCGCCAGAGTCGGCAGTTTTGCTTTATGTGGTGGCTGTAGCTCAGCTGGTTAGAGTACTGGATTGTGATTCCAGATGTCGGGGG
>CBFGOS010000283.1:0-3444 GCA_965650425.1 uncultured Lysobacter sp.
GCGCAAGGTCGAGGACCTGCTCGCCCTGGTCGGCCTGGAGGACCGCCGGGACGCCTATCCCGCCCAGCTCTCCGGCGGGCAGAAGCAGCGCGTCGGCATCGCCCGCGCGCTGGTTCACGACCCGCAGATTCTGCTCTGCGACGAAGCGACCTCCGCCCTCGACCCGGAAACCACCCAATCGATCCTCGCCCTGCTGCGTGAGATCAATCAACGCCTGGGTCTGACCATCCTCCTCATCACCCACGAGATGGAAGTGATCCGCGACCTGTGCGACCGCGTGGCAGTGCTCGAATGCGGCGAAGTGGTCGAACAGGGCCCGGTCTGGCGCGTGTTCGGCGAACCGCATCATGAAGTCACCCGCACCTTGCTGGCGCCCCTGCGCCATCCCCTGCCGGATGACGTAGCGACAAGGCTGCGCGCCGAGCCGACACCCGGCGATGCGCTGGTTCTCGACCTGCGCTTCAGCGGGCGCAACGCGGCACCCGACCTGGCAGCTCTTGCCAACCGTCTAGGCGGACGCGTGACACTGCTGGACGGCGGCGTCGAGCGCATCCAGGGCCGTGCCCTCGGGCATCTGCTTCTGGCGATACACGGCTCACCACATCCGATATCCAGCCTGCTCGAACGAGCGCGTCAACTGGCGGACCACGCGGAGGCGATCGGCCATGTCGCTGCTTCTTGATCGACTCTGGCAGGGCCTGATCGACACCGGCCTGATGGTGGGCGTGTCATCCCTGTTGGCCCTGATCCTCGGCACTCCGCTGGCCGTGGTACTGGTCACCAGCGGGCGCGGCGGCCTCTTCGAGGCTCCGGCTTTGAACCGCCTGCTTGGTGGTCTGGTCAACCTGTTCCGCTCGGTGCCTTTCCTGATCCTCATGGTGGCGCTGATTCCCTTCACCCGGCTGCTGGTGGGCACCACCTACGGCGTCTGGGCCGCCGTCGTCCCCCTCACCATCGCCGCCACGCCCTTCTTCGCGCGCATCGCCGAAGTCAGCCTGCGCGAGGTCGATCACGGCCTGATCGAAGCCGCCCAGGCCATGGGCTGCCGGCGCTGGCACATCGTCTGGCACGTGCTTCTCCCCGAGGCCCTGCCTGGCCTCATCGGCGGCTTCACCATCACCGTGGTCACCCTCATCAACTCCTCCGCCATGGCCGGAGCCATCGGCGCGGGTGGCCTCGGCGACCTCGCCTACCGCTACGGCTACCAGCGCTTCGACACCCAGGTGATGGTCACCGTCATTGTCGTGCTGATCGTACTGGTCACTCTGATCCAACTCAGCGGCGACCGCCTGGCACGGCACTTCAACCGGAGATAGGTCGGATCGAATAGCAAAAGGCTTACAAGAACGACCGGCATTCCGCCATTTCCCAGACCGGCCGACCGCCTTAGGATTTCCCTATCCACTGAGGCAAGGGACGCTTCAGGATCAAGGACGATCGGCCATGGCCCGGAGGGCTACCGACAGAATGTTGGAATGGTCAGGAAAAAACCCGCTTCGGCGGGTTTTTTGTTTGGGCGGGAAATAGAGAGGCGTGCGGCCAGAGCACGACCACAGCGGCCACCCTCGCCACGCTCCGCCCCCTCCCGAGACGCGGAACGTCTCCAGCTGCATTCCCACGCAAAGCGTGGGAACGATCGAAAATGACCAAGGGCGCAGAGCTTGCGAGTGAGCAAGAGCGCGACGCGGAGCGTCGCCGGCTGCATTCCCACGCAGAGCGTGGGAACGATCATAAGAGGGGCCGACTCTGTCGGCCCCCATGGGAGCGGTTGCCATTTACAGCTGGGGTTTAACGCAGGGTGTATCCGTTATCCACGATCAGATCCTGCCCCGTGATACCCCGGGCGCTGTCCGACAACAGAAAAACAATCGCATCGGCTACGGCGCCCGGTTCGAGGAACCGGCCGTCCAGCAAACGCTGCGTGACCGACCCGGCAACGTCGGCCAACTGGGCATCATCCAGGCCCAGCGTCCCCCAGATCGGCGTAGCGGTCGGCCCTGGCGACACCATGTTGATACGCACCTTCTCCGCCGCCAGCTCGACGGCTAGGGTCCTTGCTTGGGCCTTGAGCGCGGACTTCGAGGCGATATAAGCGGCGAGGCCGGGGAATGTCACCTGCGACAGGAAGGTACCGATGAATACCACCGAGGCCGGGCGGGCCAGTTGGTCCCGCAGGGCAGCCAGGGTGTTGAGGGCACCGGCGCCGTTGACGGCCCACTGGCGCTGAAAGGCTTCGCCATCCAGTCCGTTGGCCAGTTGGGCGATGCCGGCATTCGGCACCAAGTAGTCGATGGGGCCGAGGTCCCGCGCGTGCTGCGCCAATCTGCCCAGGTCTTCGGCGCGGGTGATGTCGCCGGACAACCAGAACACCTGCTTGCCGAGTTGATCCTGCAAGGCGGCCGGCGGCTCGCTGCGCCGAGCCATGGCCAACACCCGGGCACCTTTCTGCAAGAGCCGTTCGGCCACTGCCAGACCAATACCCGAGCCGGCACCTGTGATCACGGCAAGGGGAGACGAGGATTCGCGATTAGGCATGTTCTTTTTCCTTGATGGGGTGGAGAGGTTCGCCGCCGCATCCAAACGCGCCGGATGGCTGCGAAAGCACGCGTGGCCTGGGCATGGAATTACCTCTGCCCTGGCCTATCCACCTCACTCAGAATTCATGCCAGTTATTAGTCGTTTATTTTCAATAACTTGAGAAAGGTATGAGTCATAAAGACCACACCGGATACGAGTCATTATGACTACTGTGCAGTCATAATGACTTGCTACGAAGCGGGACCAGCGACAGGCGCATGCCGCGCCATCAACTCGACGACCCACTCGATGAACACACGCAGCTTGGCGCTGACATGCCGGTTCGGCGGGAACGCGAGGTACAGCGGCATCGGATCGAGGCGCCAGTCGTCGAACAGGGGCACCAGTTCGCCACGCGCCAGAGGTGTTTCGGCCATGTAGTCCGGCAACCACAGAACGCCCAGCCCGGCCAGGCCGGCTGCGAGGTAGGCGTTGCCGTCATCGACCGCCAGCACGTAGCGGCCCTGCACGTTGATGCGCTCGGCATCACGGTGCATGGCATAGGGAACAGGCTTGCCGGAACGCGCCCACAGGAAGCCCACGATGCGGTGATGGGTGTTTTCCAGTTCGCGCGGGTGAGCCGGCGTACCCGCGCGCTGGAGGTAGCCCGGAGCCGCGTAGACGCCGAGTCGCAGGTCGGCCACGTGGCGCATCATCAGCGATTGGTCGGTGAGTTCACCGCCCCGCACGACGCAATCCACATTCTCGTCGATCAGGTCGACGATGCGATCGCTGACACCCATGTCGAGCTGGATGTCAGGATAGCGCGCATGAAACGCCGGCAAGGCCGGCACCAGGATCAGGCGGGCCAACGGGCTGGGCACGTCCACCCGCAGCCGCCCCCTGGGCGACGTCGCAGCGCTGGAG
>CBFGOS010000284.1:0-3438 GCA_965650425.1 uncultured Lysobacter sp.
CAGCACCGCCAGGCGCTCCAGCAGATTGCTCAGCTCACGCACGTTGCCGGGCCAAGCGTATGTTTGCAGCACCTGGATCGCCGCGGGGGTCAGCCGGATGCGGCCGCGGCCGCTGTCTTCCAGCTGCCGCGTGATCTCCGTGATCAGTTCCGGCAGGTCCTCGCTGCGCTCGCGCAGCGCCGGCATCTCGATGGGGAAGACGTTGAGGCGGTAATACAGGTCTTCGCGGAAGCGGCCGTCGGCAATGGCCTGCTCCAGGTTGCGGTGCGTGGCCGCGATGACCCGCACGTCGCAATGCATGGTCTGCGCGCCGCCCACGCGTTCGAAGGTGCGCTCCTGCAGCACGCGCAGCAGCTTCACCTGCATCGGCATCGGCATGTCGCCGATCTCGTCCAGCAGCAGGGTGCCGCCTTCGGCCATTTCGAAGCGGCCCTTGCGTTGGGTCAGTGCCCCGGTGAAGGCGCCCTTCTCATGGCCGAACAATTCGCTCTCGAGCAGGTCGGCGGGGATGGCGCCGCAGTTCACGGCCACGAATGCCTTGGTGCGGCGCTTGGAACGGTCGTGGATGGCGCGGGCCGCCACTTCCTTGCCCGTGCCTGATTCACCCAGGATCAGTACGGTGGTGTTGTGCGGGGCCACCTGGTCGATCATCCGCGACAGGCGCGTGGCCGCGGCGCTGCGCCCGGTGGGCCCGCCGCGCGGCATTTCCGCTTCTTCGTCCTGGGTGAGGCGGCGCAGGCTGGCCCGGCGCAGGGCGTCCTGCAGCTGGGCGTGGCGCACCGGGTATTCCAGCGGCCAGATGTTCTCCGGGTGCAGGCGCCCGCGCACCAGGGTGCTCGACTGACCCGGCAGCACCAACACCGGTGGCGGCTGCGGTTGGCTGGCCAACCACTCGACGAAGGCCGGCGCATCGGGGTCATGGCTCACGTCGCCCATCACCACGGCCAGCCACTGGTTGGCCCGCGCCCGCGACAGGTCGACGTCGGCCGCGTCGGTGCACAGCCGGGGCACGAAGTCCATGAACTCCAGCAGCGCCGCGAATTTCTCCGCGCGCTCGAAGTCCTGGTCCAGCAGCAGGATCCGCGACTCGCTCATTCCGTCGGCGCATCCCCGGTCGCAGTCGCGGCGAGCCGCTGGTCGCGAAGCCGCTCCAGCAGCGGAATCGCGTCGTGCAGGTAGGTCAACTTGCTGATGAAGGCATCGGCACCGGCGCGCGCGGCATGCTCGCGGTGCTCGGGGTCATCGAAGTGGCTGGCGATGACCACGTAGGGGGCCTCGTCCTCGGCCTTGATCAGCCGGGTGGCCTGCAGGCCGCCCATCTCGGGCATCGCCAGGTCCATCAGCACGACATCCGGGCGCAGCGCGTCGCAACGCACGATGGCCTCGATGCCGTTGCCCGCGGTGCCCACCACCTTGAGCCAGTCCAGATGGCGCAACTGGCGCAGCGTCGCATTGATGAAGGCTTCGTGGTCGTCCACCAGCAACAAGGTCAACGGGGGCATCAGCGGCTCGCTTCGGCAGGGGCGCCGCCGGAGGGCGTGCGCATCCGCGACCGGGCAGGGCCGATCGCCAGCTGATCACGATACTTGGCCACGGTCCTCCGCGCGACCCGCACCCCGTTGCGGGCCAGGAGCACGGCGATGGTTTCGTCGGCCAGCGGCGCGTCCGGCGGCTCGTTGTCGATCAGCCGCTTGACCATCGCCCGCACGGCATTGCCCGACACCTCGGCGCCTTCCAGGCGCACGGCGAAGAACTGCTTCAGCTCCAGCACGCCCCGCGGGGTCTGGATGTATTTGCCGCTGGTGACGCGCGAGACCGTGGACTCGTGCATCGAGATCTCCTCGGCCACCTCGTTGAGGGTCAGGGGCGCCAGCGCCTCCGCGCCGCGCTCCAGGAAGCCGCGCTGGCGGCGCACCAGCACCTGGCCGGTGCGCAACAGCGTGTCATTGCGCATGCTGATGCCGCGAAGCAACCAGCGGGCCTCTTCCAGCAGGCCGCGCAGCGCCGAGTTGTCGCCCGGGGCGCCGGCTAGCGCACGCTCGCAGTGGGCGGCGATGCGGACCCGTGGCAACGCGCGCTCGTTGAGCGCCACCCGCCATTCGCCGCCGACGAAGGTCGCCACGAGGTCGGGAATGATGTGTTCGGCAGCCGGCGTGGCCGAATCGTCGACCGGGGTCGGCCGCAGGCTGCGGATCTCGGCGATCGCGGCCGACACCAGCGCCGGTTCCTCGCCGAGGTGGGCGGCCAATCGGGCCACCTGCCCACTGGCCAGCAGGTCCAGCGCTTCGGCCACGATCCGTCGGGCAAGGCGGACGGCCGGGGTGTCGGCGCGCAGGGCCAGTTGCGCCTGCAGGCACTCGGCGGCGGTCTCGGCGCACATGCCAGGCCATTCGCCATGCAGCAGGCGCTGGCGGACCATCTCCAGCTCGTCCGCATCGACGCCCAGCTCGTCGGCGCCCTCGATCAGCAGGCGTTGGTGCGGCGCCTCCAGCAGGCCCACGTCGCTGCAGCGGTCCAGCCACCAGGCGGCCATCCGCAGGTCTTCGGGCGCCCAGTGCAGTGCCAGCCGCTCCAGCAGCCGCACCCGGGGGTCGGTGGATTCGCCCGCGGCGATGCGCGCGGTGGCATCCAGTTCGCCATCGGGCGTGCCACTGCCGGGGCCGGACAGGAAGGCCGCCTCGGGCAGTTCGTCCCAACTGGCGGTTTCGACGGCGCTGTCGGGCGGGGCGGCGTCGAGCGGGTCGATGTCGGCCTCGCCGACCTCATCGCCCTCGTCGCGCTCCAGCATCGGGTTCTGTTCCAGCGCCTGCAGCAACTCCAGCTCCAACTGCTGGGCAGTCAACTGCAACAGCCGGATCGACTGCAGCAGCTGGGGGGTCAGGTTGAGCGTCTGACCCAGTTGCGGGCGGAGCGTGGTTTTCACGACGAGCAGGCACGAACCTTGCAGGGGCTGGTGCCAGTGTGGGGGAAAGCGACCACGGCGCAAGCCCTTCCCAAACCAAAATCGGCAGTCTTGCCGCGAACTAGGGCTTGCGTCGCAGTTCGGCGATGGCGCGGCGGTGCACGCGGAAGACGTGACGCTCCAATGCGGCCTGCAGCGACTCCGGCAAGGGCCCGAAGCGCAACCACAGGCGCCATGCGCCGGCGTAGGGCTCGGCCGCAACCACGGTCACCGGCAGGCGCATCGGTTGGGGCAGCCAGTCTGCCGGCTGCACGCTCAGCCAGCCGGTCGCGCCCGGTTCGGCGGGTTGCTCACCTTCCAGGCATGCGCCGCCGGCCGACCACCACAGCGGTCGCAACGGGTCCTGGCGTTCGCGAACGCTGTTGAGTCCGGCAATCAGGGCGGTCAGCAGGTCCAGCTTGGCTTCGATGCGCTGCACCGCATGGCCTTTGTCGCCGGCATCATCGACATCCTCGCCCCGGTGGTCTTCCACCACG
>CBFGOS010000285.1:0-3412 GCA_965650425.1 uncultured Lysobacter sp.
TCCAGGCCAGCGATGAACTCGCGCATCGACTGCTTGTCGATGCCGTGGCCGCGCGTCAGCGCCTTCAGTTGCTCGTAGGGTTGCGGCAGGCCATGGCGACGCATCACGGTCTGCACGGCCTCGGCGAGCACTTCCCAAGAGGCATCGAGGTCAGCAGCCAGGCGCTCCGGGTTGGCCGACACCTTGCCCAGGCCACGGCCCAGCGCCTCGAAGCCGATCACGGCGTGGCCGAAGGCCGTGCCCAACGCACGCAACACGGTGGAATCGGTGAGGTCGCGCTGCCAGCGGCTGATCGGCAGCTTGGCGGCGAAATGCTCCAGCAGCGCGTTGGCGATGCCAAAGTTGCCTTCGGCATTCTCGAAGTCGATCGGGTTGACCTTGTGCGGCATGGCCGAGCTGCCCACTTCGCCGGCCTTCACCGCCTGCTTGAAGTAGCCCAGCGAGATGTAGCCCCACATGTCGCGGCACAGGTCGAGCAGGATGGTGTCGATGCGCTTCTGCGCGTCGCACAGCTCGGCGATGCCATCGTGCGGCTCGATCTGGGTGGTGTACGGCTGCCAGGTCAGGCCCAGCGAGGTCACGAAGGCCTGGGAGAACTTCGCCCAATCCACCTCCGGGTACGACACCGAGTGCGCGTTGTAGTTGCCCACCGCGCCGTTGATCTTGCCCGGCATCGGCAGGGCGGCGAGCACCTCGCGCTGACGCTGCAGGCGGGCGACGACGTTGGCGATTTCCTTGCCGACGGTGGTCGGCGAGGCGGTCTGGCCATGGGTGCGCGACAACATCGGCAGCCCGGCGTACTCATGGGCCATCGCGCGCAGCTTGGCGATGACGCCGTCCAGCGCAGGCAGCATCACCTGCTCGCGGGCCGTGTTGAGCATCAGCGAATAGCTGAGGTTGTTGATGTCCTCGGAGGTGCAGGCGAAGTGCACGAACTCCAGCGCCGGGGCCAGCTCGGCGTCGTCCTTGAGCTTTTCCTTGATCAGGTACTCGACGGCCTTGACGTCATGGTTGGTGGTGCGCTCGATCTCCTTGACGCGAGCGGCGTCGCGCACCGAGAGCTCGTCGGCCAAGGCGCGCAGGCGAGCCACGGCGGCCGAAGAGAACGGAGTGAGCTCCACGATGCCCGGCTCGTTGGCCAGCGCCAGCAGCCACTCCACCTCGACCTTCACGCGGGCCTGGATCAGGCCGTACTCGGAGAAGATGGGACGCAGCGCGTCGACCTTGCCGGCGTAGCGGCCATCGAGCGGGGACAGGGCGAGCAGCTGGGTTTCGACGACGTTGGCGGCGGTCATGGGCGCGGGGTTGGCGAAGCGGGGCCGTAATTCTACAGGTCTGGGCGGTCGGCCGGTTCCGGGGCCCGCCGCGCTGTGTTCCCGCACCGGACAGGCCGTGGCGGGGGGGCAGCCGGTTCCGGCGCGGCAGAACCGTGCTGGCTTCGCGGCGGTCTCGCTCAACGGGGACCGCAAAATCGGCCGGGACTACACGATTCGCACCCGGGGGCAGCGCTATCCTCGAAGCATCTGACGACCCCGTCCAAGGAGCACTGCCATGCCCAAGCAGGCGAAATACCGCGTTGAACGCGACAGCATGGGCGAGCTCAGGGTGCCCGAAGGCGCCCTTTGGGGCGCGCAGACGCAGCGTGCCGTCGAGAACTTTCCGGTATCGGGGCGCCCCATGCCGCGGGATTTCATCCGCGCATTGGGCCTGGTCAAGGCCGCGGCGGCGGACGTCAATGGCGGCTTGGGCCTGCTCCGCAAGGGCATGGCGACCTCCATCAGAAAGGCCGCGCTGGAAGTTGCTGCGGGGGAGCACGACGCCCAGTTCCCGGTGGATGTGTTCCAGACGGGCTCGGGTACGTCCAGCAACATGAACGCCAACGAGGTCATCGCCACGCTGGCGTCGCGCATGGGCAAGGGAGCCGTGCATCCCAACGACCACGTGAACCTGGGGCAGAGCTCCAACGACGTGGTGCCGACGGCGATTCGCGTGTCCGCGCGGCTGGCGGCAGTGGAGGCGTTGTTGCCTGCGCTCAAGCACCTGCGACGCACCATTGCCACGCGGGCCCGGACGTTGGCCAAGGTCACCAAGACCGGGCGTACGCACCTCATGGATGCCATGCCGCTCACGTTCGGCCAGGAGTTCGGCACATGGGCCGCGCAACTGGAATCCGCCCAGGCCCGATTGGATGACACGCTCAAGCGGGTGCGGCGCCTTCCCATTGGCGGCACCGCCATCGGCACCGGCATCAATGCCGATCCGCGGTTCGGCAACGCCATGGCGAAGGCGCTGAGCGGGCTCACCGACACCCGCTTCGAGGCGTCGGCCAACCGCTTCGAGGGCATTGCCGCCCAGGACGACCTGGTGGAGTTGTCTGGCCAACTCAATGCCTTGGCCGTGGCCTTGATGAAGATTTCCAACGACCTGCGGTGGATGAATTCCGGGCCTTTGGCCGGCCTGGGAGAGATCGAACTTCCGGCGCTGCAGCCGGGCAGTTCGATCATGCCGGGCAAGGTCAACCCGGTAGTGCCCGAGGCGCTGGCCATGGTCTGTGCGCAAGTGATGGGGCACCACACCGCCATCACCGTGGCGGGCCAGAGCGGCAATTTCCAGTTGAACGTGATGTTGCCGCTGATTGGCGCGAACCTGCTGGATGCCATCCACCTGTTGGCCAACGGCATGCGGCTGCTGGCCGACCGCAGCATTGCGGGCCTGCGTGTGCGCGAGGACCGCGTGCGCGAGGCGTTGGACCGCAATCCGATCCTGGTCACCGCGCTCAACCCCATCATTGGTTATGAGAAGGCCGCGGCCATTGCCAAACTGGCCTACAAGGAAGGGCGGCCAGTGCTGGCCGCAGCCGTCGAACTCTCGGGGCTCTCAGAAGCGGAGCTGCGAGGCCTTCTGGACCCGGTGGCGTTGACCACGGGCGGTATCCGCGAAGGGGTTTCATCCGGTTGAAAGAAAACGGCGTCGTCTGTGATGACGACGCCGTTCGGCAGATCCGGAGCCCGGTGGGACTACCGGTGAACTCAGCCCTTGGGCGGAGCCGGTGGCGCCGGGGGGGCGGGTGGCGCGGGAGGTGCCACTGCGGCGTGTGACTTGCCAGCGGTTTCGTCGTTGCAGTCGTCGATGTCCTTCGTGGTCATCGTGGCGTACGGCTTGAACTCGGGAAGTGCCGCGGCCAGCTTCTCCTGCGAGTCCAGCACGGCCGGCAGCCGGTTGCACAGGACCACCGCATCGGCCTTGAGGTTCTCCGCTTCTGCCTCGATGCGCTTTTCGATCTCGTCGGTGTTGCCGCTGAAGACGCCCTTGAGCGCTTCACCCGCCGCCTTCATGCCCAGGTCCGCCCCGCGCACGCCGATGACCATGCCTGCCTCGGCAATGGCGACCACGTTGGCGCGGTGTTCCAGCA
>CBFGOS010000286.1:0-3407 GCA_965650425.1 uncultured Lysobacter sp.
GCACACGCATTCCGTTGGCGGATGCGATTGGCCTGATCCGTTTACGCCATTTGTTGTCCACGTTCGAAACCACCGACCCATTCATCGGTGCGCTCATGGACGAGGACGACGCGCGGCGCTACGTGATGGACCCGCGCGTCAGCGTGCGGACGCCAGACGGCGCGGAGATTTCCGCGATTCTCGTCAGGCCGCTGGGTGCACGCGCCGGACTGCCGACCCTGTTGCGCTACACGATCTATGCCAACGACGCCCAAGCGATTGTGGAGGCGAGGAACGCGGCGGCACGCGGCTACGCCGGCGTCGTTGCCTACACACGGGGCAAAGGGCGCAGCCCGCAGGCCCCGGTGCCCTTCGAACACGATGGCGATGACGCGCGGGCCGTCATCGATTGGATCGTGCGCCAACCGTGGAGCGACGGCCGCGTCGGCATGTATGGCGGCAGCTATGACGGGTTCACGCAGTGGGCGGTGGCCAAGCGGGCACCGGCCGCGCTCAAGACCATCGTGCCGTATGTCGCCAACAACCCTGGCAATGGCCTGCCGGTGGAAAACAACGTCTTCCTGTTCGTCAACTACGCGTGGCCGTTCTACACCACGAACAACAAGACGCTGGACAACGAGATCTACTTCGATGACGAACGCTGGGATGCGCTGAGAGAGCGCTGGTACCGCAGCGGCGCGCCCTACCGGTCCATCGATCGCGTTGACGGCCTGCCCAACCCCTGGTTCCAGCGGTGGCTTCAGCACCCGCGCTACGATCGCTATTGGCAGGAGATGACGCCATTCGGTCGTGAATTCGCCAAGATTGACATCCCGGTCCTGACCATCACCGGGTACTTCGACGATGGCCAGCAGTCGGCGCTGCAGTACCTGAGACAGCATTACGCGCACAAGCCCGACGCCGAGCACTATCTGTTGATCGGCCCCTACGACCACGGCGGCGCGCAGGCGGCGCGCAAGCCAGCGATGGTCGGCGGTTACGCCATCGACCCGGCGGCGATGATGGACACGCAGCAGGTCACGTTCGAGTGGATGGACCACGTCTTCCGTGGCACGCCACGGCCCGGATTGCTACGCGACAGGATCAACCACCAGGTGATGGGCGCGAACCTCTGGAGGCACGCGTCGTCGGTGGACGCGATGAGCCAGGAACGACGGACGCTGTACCTGAGCGCTGCGAAGGCAGGCGGTACGCATGCATTGTCCGAGCGTCCCGACGCACCGGCCACCGCGCTGCTCCAGGTGGTGGATTTCGCCGACCGGGAAACGAGCCTTGGCGATCACTATCCCGACCCGGTGGTCGGCAAGACGCTGGACGGCTCCAGTGGGCTGTTGTTCGAGAGTGCGCCGTTTGACACTGCGGTGGAAGTCTCGGGCATCTTCTCGGGTGAGCTGCACGTCACCACCGATCGTCGCGACCTCGACTTCAGTGTCACGCTGTACGAGCGCATGCCTTCCGGCGAGTTGTTCCACCTGTCGTACTTCCTTGGCCGGGCCAGCCACGCCGATGACATGCGAGTTCGCCGGCTGCTGACGCCGGGTAGAAGGACCGTAGTCCGCTTCGACCGGGCGCGGATGACCAGCCGCCGATTGCAGCCCGGAAGCCGGCTGGTGGCTGCGGTCACCGTGAACAAGAATCCACGTGCCCAGGTGAACCACGGCAGTGGCAAAGACGTAAGCGACGAGGACATTCGCGATGCCGGCCCGCCGATGCGGGTTCAATGGCACACCGACAGTCGCATCCACATCCCGCTGTCGTTCCCCGACGCAGCCAGCACCGAGACAGGTAACCATGCAACGAATTGAACGACACGCCTGCTTCGGCGGCTGGCAGGAAGTATGGCGGCACGACTCCGCCACGCTGGGTTGCGCCATGAACGTTGGCGTATACCTGCCACCGCAGGCGGCCGACGGGCCGTGCCCGGTGCTGTACTGGCTGTCGGGGCTGACCTGCACCGAGCAGAACTTCATCACCAAGGCCGGTGCGCAGCGCTATGCCGCCGAGCACGGGGTGATCGTGGTGGCGCCCGACACGAGTCCGCGCGGTGACGGCGTCCCCGATGGGGAGGGCTACGACCTGGGATTGGGGGCGGGCTTCTACGTCAACGCGACGCAGGCGCCGTGGGCCACGCACTACCGCATGCATGACTACGTGGTGCATGAGTTGCCGGAATTGGTCGAAGCGCACTTCCCCGCGACGTCATCCCGGGGCATCAGCGGGCACTCCATGGGCGGGCACGGCGCGCTGGTGTTGGCGCTGCGCAACCCGGGCCGTTACCGCAGCGTGTCGGCCTTCGCGCCCATCGTGGCGCCGTCGCAGGTGCCGTGGGGGCGCAAGGCCTTCACCGCCTACCTCGGCGGGGATGAGGCCACATGGCAGGAGTGGGATGCCTGCGCATTGGTCGGCGCCGTCAGCGAGCAGCCGCCGCTGTTGGTCGACCAAGGCGAAGACGACGACTTCCTGCAGGAGCAGTTGCAGCCCTGGCGTCTGCGCGAGGCGTGCGATGCAAGCGGGCATCCGCTGCACCTGACCCTGCATCCGGGCAGTGACCACAGCTACTACTTCATCGCCAGCCGGATCGGCGAACACCTGGCCTGGCACGCCCGCGCGCTGCGCGGCTGAGCGGCGGGCCACGCCCGGTGGCCCGGCTGACCGGATGGCCGTTCGACTGGACTGAACCCGTTTGAACCGGTGCGGACGTTGCGGTACGTGTCCGTGACCGGATGACCAGGGTGAAACAGATGGCAGCCGTGCCCGTGATGGCAATCGGCAGTGACCGGCTCTGGCGAGCGCGCCTGGAGCGCATCTTCGCGAGCCGCGGCGACCTGTCCTGGCTGGGGATGCTGGAGCCGGGCGAGCGTCCCCCTACCGAGGACGCGGTGGCCTTGCTCCTGGTCGACGGGGATGATCCCGGCATCGAGGCAGGCCTTCGCGCCTGGAGTACCGGCCTGCCGCGGCGGATCCACTTCTTCAGGGCGCCCACCGTGGTGTCGCTGCAGGCGTGCGTACGCGGCGGGGCCAGCGGTTGCCTGGAGAAGGAGGCACCACCGGAAACCGTGTTTCGGGCCGTGCGGGCGGTGGGGGCTGGCCTGTTCGCCGTGGAGCCGGCCTTGATGCTGCGCTCGGTCCTGGCCTCTTGGGAGAGCGTGAATCCCGCGCCGATCCCGGGGCATGGATCACACGCGCTGGCGCAGCTGACCGACCGGCAGCGCGAGATCGTGCAATGGGCGGCCCAGGGGCTGAGCAACAAGCAGATCGCGCGCAACCTCGGGATCAGTCCCGAAACGGTGAAGACGCATCTGCACCATGCGTTCGAGCGGGTAGGGGTGAGTGGCCGCGTGGCACTATCGGCTGCGCAATGGGCCAACGGCCAACGCGCCGAGCAGGCGTTCGAAGACCTGCGCTAA
>CBFGOS010000287.1:0-3400 GCA_965650425.1 uncultured Lysobacter sp.
GCTGCTGAAGTTCTTCGAGCGGGAGCTGGGCGCGGCACTCGCGGACGTCTATGCGCGCATGAACGAACGACTGGCGGTGGCGGGCATCCTGCCCAGCTTGGATGCGCCGCAGCGCGCCGCCGCGCAACAGGCCGCGGAGGCGCCTCCCTCGCCCCAGGCGGCCACTACAGCGGAAGACGTGGCGGGCATGGGCCCCAGCGAGTCGGCCTTCTTCAATACCCTCGTCGGCATGTTGCAGGGCTGGCGCCAACGCCTGGCGGGCGAGGACCGGCCGCGGGCCATGGCGGGGGGCTACGGCCTGCCAATGCCGAGCGGCGACCTGCTGAGCGTGCTTCACAGGATGCAGCAGCAGCCCCCGGCGAGCCTTGCCAAAGCGCTCGATGACGATCGCATTTCGTTGGCCGACGAACTGCGTCGCGAGTTGCTCAGTACCGCGCAGCGTCTGGGCATGGCCGGCCCCGGAACCAGCTTGGCAGGCGCCGACGAGGATGCCGTCGACCTGGTGGGAATGCTCTTCGACGTATTGATGGACGAGCGGGATTTCGAACTTGGGGCCCGCCACAAGATCGGACGGCTGCTTGTGCCCTACGTGAGGGTGGCCGTGAAGGATCGGCGCATGTTCCTTTACAAGGGGCACCCGGCCCGCCGCCTTCTCAATGCCGTCGCCGAAGCGTGCGAGGGCAACCACGGCGAAGGCACGCAGGAACGACAGTTGTTGGAGCAGGTCGATGGCATCATCGATCGCGTCGTTGCGGAGTACAACGAGGATCTCGCGATCTTCGAAACGCTGGAGCACGAGCTTCGCGGCTACATGGACCAGTACCGCAAGCGCATGGAGCTTGCGGAGAAGCGTGCGGCCGAGGCGCAGCGCGGTCGCGAAAGGCTGGAGCAGGCACGGGAGCTGGCCGCGGCCGAAATCGCCGCGCAGCGGGGTGACCGGGACTTGCCCCCCGCCCTGGGTGAGTTCTTGTCGCATTACGCCACGCACCACTTCACCCAGGTCATCCTCAAGGATGGCCCGACATCGCCGCGATACTCGGCGGCAGTACATGCCGTCATGGCGCTGCTGGTCACCTTTGACCACGCTGAGCTGGGTACGCCCGCGGACCGCTTGCCGCCGCTGGAGCGTGCCGCCCTGGTGGCCGTTCTCGAAAGTTCCGGTTGCGTCGGGCACGCGGCAGAGGAAATCCTGGCTGCGCTGCAGTACACGTTGGCCCGGATCGCCGATGGTGAGGCAGGTGTCGAGCAGCCGGCGCTCCCGCCGCAGCCCACCATGCCTCCTGCGCCACCGCCGGTAGTCGAGCGGCGGCTGACCATCGTCGACGCCAGCGCCGGGCTGGATTTTGATGCGGAGGTGGCTGAGCAGATCCGGGCCCTTGAGATCGGCGCGTGGGTGCAGTTGACCTCTGAGAGTGGCCGCAGCGAGCCGGCCAAGGTGTCGTGGGTCAGCCCGATTTCCGCGCGGTTGCTGTTCGTGAACCGGCGTGGCATCCGCGTGCTGGTTGCCTCGGCCGAAGAGCTGGCGGCGATGGTAAAGGCCGGGAAAATGACGCTACGGGGCGTGGATTCGGCATTCGAGGACTCCATGCGTCAAGTGATGGGGCGCCTGCAGGCCGGTTCGCCTTCGATCCACTGATCACCCCTGGACGGGTGACGGCATAATGGATTGGCGTCAAGATACGCCGATGAATTCTCCGATCCGAATCCTGATCCATGGTGCGTCTGGCCGCATGGGTCAGTCACTGCTCCGCTTGGCGTCCGAACGTTCAGACCTGAAGGTGGTTGCGGCCGTCGCACGCGAGCCGGGACGGGTGCCGAGTGTGGCAGGCGCGGAGTGCATGGCCGCGGCGAACCTTGAAAAGGTGCCGGCCTTCGATGTTGCCGTTGATTTCAGCCTGCCTGCCGGCCTCGACCGGCTGGTCGCATTGTGTGTGTCCCGACGTGCGGCGCTGGTGTCCGGGACCACCGGCCTCGAAGAAGCGCAAAAACTGGCGCTGGATAGGGCGTCGGCCCAAATCCCGGTGCTGTGGGCATCCAACTTCAGCCTGGGCGTCGCCGTGCTCAACGACCTGGTGGAGCGAGCGGCCCATGCCCTGAAAGGATGGGACTGCGACATCGTGGAGTCCCACCACGTCCACAAGCTCGACGCTCCTTCAGGGACCGCATTGACCCTTGGCAGCCATGCCCAGGCGGGCGGAGCTGAGCCGCGCTATGCGTCGCTTCGGGCCGGAGATATCGTCGGCGAGCACCTGGTGCAGTTCACCACGCTTGGGGAGCGCATCGAACTGGTGCACCGGGCCACCAACCGCGACATTTTTGCCCGGGGCGCGTTGCATTGCGCCTCGCGTTTGGCCGGCCGCCCCGCCGGGCAATACCGGGTCAGGGACCTGATGGATTGACCCTCCAAGTCGGGATCCATTCAGGCCTTCGCGATGCCTGAATGGGGCGTCCGGCCCATGATCCGCCGGTTCGAGGGGTCGGCCACCGCGCTGCGCGGGACCTCTCAGCCGCAAAATGAATGCTGGCGCCGAAGGGGGCTTCCCGCTAGAATTCCCGCTCGCCTGAACTCCTTTCGCCGGACCGGTTTGAAACCGCGTCCGTGCTTTGCTGCAAGCTGCGTTCGGCGGCTATGCGCGGCGCGAAAGGATCAGCACCCCTCGGCACCCAAGGCGACCCCCGTGACCCAACCCGCAATCCTCGCGCTCGAAGACGGCACCCTCTTCGAGGGCGTTTCCGTAGGCGCGCCCGGCCTTTCCGTCGGCGAAGTCGTGTTCAACACCGCGCTCACCGGCTATCAGGAAGTCCTGACCGACCCGTCTTACGCGCGTCAGCTCGTGACGCTGACCTACCCCCATATTGGCAACACCGGCTGCACCGACGTGGACGACGAGGCCACGAAGGTGTGGGCGTCCGGCCTGATCGTGCGCAACGTGCCGCGCCGACCCAGCAACTGGCGCAGCCAGGTGTCGCTGCCGGAGTGGCTGAAGGCCCGCGGCATCGTCGCCATTGCCGACATCGACACCCGCAAGCTGACCCGCATCCTGCGCGACAAGGGTGCGCAGAACGGCGCGGTCATGGCGGGCGACATCGACCCGGCGAAGGCCATCGAGGCTGCCCGGAAGTTCCCTGGCCTGAAGGGCATGGACCTGGCGAAAGTGGTGAGCGCGACCCAGCGGTACGAGTGGACGGACGGCCAGCTGGATCTGGACACCGGCGCCTTCGTGCAGGCCGAGCGCAAGTTCCACGTGGTCGCTTATGACTTCGGCGTCAAGATCAACATCCTGCGCATGATCGCCGAGCGCGGTTGCCGCGTGACGGTGGTGCCGGCGCAGACCCCGGCCGCCGAAGTGCTGGCGATGAAGCCAGACGGCGTGTTCCTGTCCAACGGCCCCGGCGACCC
>CBFGOS010000288.1:0-3396 GCA_965650425.1 uncultured Lysobacter sp.
CTCTGCTCCCGGAGGGTGGGTTCTGTCTTGGTGGGTCCGCCCCACCACGCGGGCACCGCCGGTCATGCCGGCGGTGCCCATTTTTTTGCCTGGTTGGCGGTGCAGGTCGCGGGGCAGTCAACCCCGCGCGTCGGCCAGCTGGAACGCCGCGACCGTGCGGCGCAGGTGTGCGGACTGGTCGGCCATGCTGGCGGCCGCGGCGGCGGCCTGTTCAACCAGGGCAGCGTTCTGCTGCGTGGCTTCTTCCATCTGCATCACGGCCTGGTTGACCTGCTCGATGCCCGTGCTCTGTTCCCGCGAGGCGGCATTGATCCCGGCGACCAGACCGGCCACCTGCTCGATGCTGGCGACCACCTGGTCCATCGTCGCGCCGGCCTGCTGGGCCAGCTCGGCGCCTTCGCGCACTTCGGTCACGGAATCGGTGATGAGCTGCTTGATCTCGCGCGCGGCCGACGCGGAGCGCTGCGCCAGTGCGCGCACCTCGCCGGCGACCACGGCAAAGCCGCGGCCTTCCTCGCCCGCGCGTGCCGCCTCGACGGCGGCGTTCAGCGCCAGGATGTTGGTCTGGAAGGCGATGCCGTCGATGACGCCGATGATGTCGGCGATGCGGTCGGACCGCTCGCGGATCGCCTGCATCGACTGCACGACGTTGCCGACGACGTGGCCGCCGTTGCCGGCAATCGTGGCGGCCTCGTACGCCAACCGGTTGGCTTCGCCGGCACTGTGCGCGTTCTGGCGCACGGTGGAGGTCAGCTCCTGCATCGAGGCGGCGGTTTCCTCCAGCGAAGCTGCCTGCTGCTCGGTGCGCCGCGACAGGTCGTCGTTGCCGGCGGCAATCTCCGCGGCGGCGTGGTCGATGGCCGCCGAGGTGTCTCGGATCGTGGTCACCATGCCGTCGAGCTGGTCGAGCGTGGCGTTGGTGTTGTGCTTGAGCTCGCCGAACAGGCCTTCCATGTGCGAGGCGATGCGCGGCCTCAGGTCGCCATCGGCCAGGGCGGCCAGCACGGCGCGGGTTTCGGACAGGCTGGTGTTGGTGGCCTCCAGCAGGCGATGGATGCCTTCGGACAGGACGCGCAGGAAGCCCTGCTTGTCCTCCAGCGCGATGCGGCGGCCGAGGTCGCCACGTGATGCGGCATCGACCAGTCCCTGAACTTCGCGTTCCAATGCCAGTTCGACGGTGCGGTCACGCCATTCGGTCACCATGCCGATGCGCTCGTTGTGCTCGTTGCGCACGGGCGTGACGCGCAGGTCCATCGTACGGCCCCCGGCCCGGATCGTCGCCTGGTGCGTGTCCTGCAGGTTAGCGAGCAGTGTGTGCTGGTGGGTGGGATCGCGATGGAACTGGTCGATGCTGCGGCCGACCACCTGTTCGGCGTCGAAGTCCGGCAGGTGCTGGCGCAGGTCGGCCTGGGCGTTTCGCAGCATGCGCAGCATGGAGGGGTTGGCATAGACGATGGTGTGGTCGTGGTCGGCGACCATCACGTTGGCGTCCGCGGCGTCGAGTGCGCGGCGGATGCGGATCGCCTCGTTGGCGCGCCGCGTCTGGTCCTCGATCAGGAAGCCCTGGCGAATCTGCATCGACTTGAGCGCGATCAGCACCCGACCGACTTCGTCGTTGCGGTCGATGCGGATGTCGCGGCTGTAGTCGCCACCCGCAATGCGGCGGAACTCCTCGACGGCATCGTCCAGTCGATCGACCACGTCATGCGACAGCCACCACATCGAGTAGATGGTGACGGCGGTCGCGACTGCGCTCAGGCCGAGCAGCATCGAAATGCCCGCGCCGCGGGACGCCAGCAGCGTCATCGTCGCGCCAAACAACGCGACGCCCACGCCGGACAGCATCATGCGCTGGCGCAGCGACAGCAGCCACATCGGATTCAGCTGGCGGAGGCGGTCGGGCAGGCCCACCTGGCCATGCCGGATGCGCAGGGCGGTGTTGCCAGTTCGCAGCGCGGCGTAGTCACGTTCGGCGGCGATGATCCGTTCGCGGCTGGTCTTGCGCCGCACCGACATGTAGCCGGCGAGCTTGCCTTCCTCGTAGACGGGCGTGGCCTGCGCCTCGACCCAATAGTGGTCGCCGTTCTTGCGCCGGTTCTTCACCAGTCCAACCCACGGTCGGCCGGCCTGGAGCGTGGCCCAGAAGTCGGCGAACGCCGCCGCGGGCATGTCCGGGTGGCGGATGAGGTTGTGCGGCTGGCCGATCAGCTCGGCTTCGGTGAATCCGCTGACGCGGACGAAGTCCGGGTTGACGCGCGTGATGACGCCGCGCAGATCGGTACGTGAGGTCAAGCGGTCACTGTCGGCAAGGTCGAATTCCTTGCCGGTGACCGGGAGGTTATTGCGCATTTCAACCCTGGGGGTGGGCGGTGGGGGTGGGGGCGGTCTCCAGCGCGATGTCGGCCAGCAATTGGTCCACGTCGAGCAGTACCAGCATGCGTTCGCCCAGCACGGCGAGCGCGGCGAGGTAGCGCGCATCGACGATGGCGGCCATGTCCGGCACGGGCAGGATCTGGCGGCTGCCGAGGGTGATGATGTCGGACACGGCATCGGCCACCAGGCCGACGGTCGCGACGGGCGTGTCGAGCACGATCATCACCGGCGGGCTGCCGGCGTTGAGGTGGTCCGGCCGGAGGCGCTGGCGCAGGTCCAGCACCGGCACCGCGCTGCCGCGCAGGGTGACGGTGCCCAGGACATGTCCAGCCGCACCCGGCTGGTCGGTGATGCCCTCGCAATCGCGGATCTCGCGGACGGGGCGGATGTCGATCGCGTACTCGTCGCCACCGAGCGTCACGGCGAGGTAATCGCCGGCGGCGGGAAGCGGGAGCGGGGGTGGAATCGTGGTCACGGGGGCTAGGCGGCCTCGCTGCCGGCCAGGCCCATTTCGGCGCTGGCCATCAGGCCTTCGATGTCGAGCAGGATCAGCATGCGGCCGTCGAGCGCGCCGATGCCGGTGACGAAACGCGGATCGACCGCGCCTTCGAGGTCGGGGTTGGGGCGGATCTGCTCCGCGCCCAGCGCAACCACGTCGGAGACGCTGTCCACCACCACGCCGACGATGCGGTCGCCGACGTTGAGCACCACCATCACGGTGAGCGCGTCGTAGGTGGCGCTGCCGAGCTGGAAGCGGATGCGCAGGTCCACCACCGGCACGATGGTGCCGCGGATGTTGACCACGCCCTTGATGTGCGCGGGCGCGCCCGGCAGGCGGGTGACGCCGTCGTAGCCGCGGATCTCCTGCACGCAGAGGATGTCGATGCCGTATTCCTCATTGCCGAGGGTGAACGTCAGGAACTCGCGCGCCAGGGCCTGGGTGTGGTCGGCTGCGGTCAGGTCGGCGGTGGCGGTGGCGTGGGTCATGCGTGGGGGCCTTGGATGCTGGGGACGGCTCAGGCG
>CBFGOS010000289.1:0-3385 GCA_965650425.1 uncultured Lysobacter sp.
GCTCCTCCGACACCGGCCGCTTCTGCAGCGCCCGGTCGAAGCCGCCGCGCAGCTTGCGCGCGTCGAACGCCTCGCGGCGGCCGTCGCTCTTCACGATGGCGGGCAGCTTCAGCTCGATGGTTTCCAGGGTGGAGAAGCGCTCGCCGCAGGCCTCGCACACGCGGCGGCGGCGGATGGTGGCACCGTCATCGGACACGCGCGAGTCGATCACGCGGGTGTCGAGGTGCTGGCAGAAAGGGCAATGCATGCGTGTAGGGTGGCCGCTGAATGCAATGGGATCAAGCCGGCGCCCATCGTGCGCCGACCGGTGCGATGGCGTGGCTGGCGACGAAATGCGTCACCGGGGCCTCATGGCGCTCGGTGCTGGCCGGGGGCCCAAAAAGCAGACGCCCCGCGTGGGCGGGGCGTCGTGGCGGTCAGCCGTAGACCGGGAACTGCTGGCACTGCTTGCTGACGTTATCGCGCACCCCGGCGATGACCTTCTCGTCATTGGGGTTGTCGAGCACGTCGCAGATCCACTCGGCCAGCGCCACGCAGTCGGCTTCCTTGTAGCCGCGGGTGGTGACGGCCGGGGTGCCGATGCGCAGGCCCGAGGTCACGAACGGCGAGCGCGGGTCGTTGGGCACCGAGTTCTTGTTGACGGTGATGTGGGCCTTGCCCAGCGCCGCCTCCGCGTCCTTGCCGCTGACGTCCTTGCCGATCATGTCGATCAGCATCAGGTGGTTCTCGGTGCCGCCGGAGACGATCTTGTAGCCGCGCGCCATGATGGTCTTGGCCATCGCCTGCGCGTTCTTCACGACCTGCTCCTGGTAAGTCTTGAACTCCGGCTGCAGCGCTTCCTTGAAGGCCACGGCCTTGGCCGCGATCACGTGCATCAGCGGGCCGCCCTGGATACCCGGGAAGACGATGCTCTGCAGCTTCTTCACCAGCTCCTCGGAGGGGTCCTTGGCGACGATGATGCCGCCGCGCGGACCACGCAGGGTCTTGTGCGTAGTCGAGGTGACCACGTGCGCGTGCGGCAGCGGGTTCGGGTACACGCCCGCGGCGACCAGACCGGCGACGTGCGCCATGTCGACGAACAGGTAGGCACCGACCTTGTCGGCAATGGCGCGGAAGCGCGCCCAGTCGATCTTCTGCGAGTACGCAGAGAAGCCGGCCACGACCATCTTCGGCTTGTGTTCGAGCGCGAGCTTTTCGACTTCGTCGTAATCGATCAGACCCTGGTCGTTGACGCCGTACTGGATGGCGTTGAGCAGCTTGCCGGAGATGTTGACCTTGGCGCCGTGGGTCAGGTGGCCGCCGTGGGCCAGCGACATGCCGAGGATCGTGTCGCCCGGGTTGAGCAGGGCGAAGTACACGGCCTGGTTGGCCTGCGAGCCCGAGTGCGGCTGCACGTTGGCATAGTCGGCGCCGAACAGCTGCTTCAGGCGCTCGATGGCCAGGTTCTCGGCCACGTCGACGTATTCGCAACCGCCGTAGTAGCGCTTGCCCGGGTAGCCCTCGGCGTACTTGTTGGTCAGCTGGCTGCCTTGGGCCTCCATCACCAGCGGACTGGCGTAGTTTTCCGAGGCGATCAGCTCGACGTGGTCTTCCTGGCGGCGGGTCTCGTCGGCGATGGCCTTGGCGAGTTCGGGGTCAAAGGCTTCGATACGGGCATTGCGCTGGAACATCGCCACTCCGACAGGTTGGGGATTGGGGGGGGAGAAACCCAAGTTTAACGGGCGGTGAAGGCTGGGGCGAATGGGGGGTTCGAGGGGCGCCTCCCAGCGGGTGGGCGCTCCGACCCCGCCGAATGGGCGGCAATGAATTGCCGAAGGGCGCCGGACGGGGTGGAGGTGGCGAAGAGCGGACCATGGATGGTCCGCGGCCCCGACTCGGGGCAGGAGGCCCCGACGGAGGGGCGCAGCCACCCCCACCTTGGCCGGCGCCCCAGCCCGAAGCCCGAAGCCCGAGCCCGAGCCCAGTGCCCAACGCTGAACCAGAAGCGCCCACTGCACCCACCAAATTGGCGCCAACTCCCGCCATCAACGATAATGGCGCGATCCCGATTCCCTTCGGCCCTGCCCTTGGCAGGTCGCCGCCGTATGCCCAGCGTCGCCCCCGGGGCGCCGCGCCCGACCGGAGCACCCATGTCGCAATTCATCTACACCATGAACGGTGTCAGCAAGACCGTTCCGCCGAAGCGCCAGATCATCAAGGACATCTCTCTGTCCTTCTTCCCGGGCGCGAAGATCGGCCTGCTGGGCCTCAACGGCGCCGGCAAGTCGACCGTGCTCAAGATCATGGCCGGCGTGGACAAGGACTTCACCGGCGAAGCGCGCCCGCAGCCGGGCATCAAGGTCGGCTACCTGCCCCAGGAGCCGCAACTGAACCCCGAGCAGACCGTGCGCGAAGCGGTCGAGGAAGGCGTGGGCGAAGTGCTGCAGGCGCAGGCCGCGCTGGACGCCGTCTATGCCGCCTATGCCGAAGAAGGTGCCGACTTCGACAAGCTCGCCGCCGAGCAGCAGCGCCTGGAAGCCATCCTCGAGGCCGGTGACGCGCACATGCTGGAGCAGCAGTTGGAAGTCGCTGCCGACGCGCTGCGCCTGCCACCGTGGGACGCGAAGATCGGCAACCTGTCGGGTGGCGAGAAGCGCCGCGTGGCGCTGTGCCGCCTGCTGCTGCAGAAGCCGGACATGCTGCTGCTCGACGAACCCACCAACCACCTCGACGCCGAGTCGGTCGAGTGGCTGGAGCAGTTCCTTGCGCGCTACACCGGCACCGTGGTCGCGGTGACCCACGACCGCTACTTCCTCGACAACGCCGCCGAGTGGATCCTGGAGCTGGACCGCGGCCGCGGCATTCCGTGGAAGGGCAACTACACCGACTGGCTGGTGCAGAAGGAAGAGCGCCTGAAGCAGGAAGAGAACCAGGAGAAGGCGCGGCAGAAGGCCATCGCCAAGGAACTGGAGTGGGCGCGGCAGAACGCCAAGGGCGGCCGCTCCAAGGGCAAGGCGCGCCTGGCCCGCCTGGACGAGCTGCAGTCGGTTGATTACCAGCGCCGCAACGAGACGAATGAAATCTTCATTCCGCCGGGCGAGCGCCTGGGCAACAGCGTCATCGAGTTCAAGAACGTCAGCAAGACGTTCGGCGATCGCCTGCTGATCGACGACCTCAGCTTCATCGTGCCGCCGGGCGCGATCGTGGGCATCATCGGCCCCAACGGCGCCGGCAAGTCGACGCTGTTCAAGATGATCACGGGGCAGGAGAAGCCGGACAAGGGCACGATCAACATCGGTCCGACGGTCAAGCTGGCCTATGTCGACCAGAGCCGCGACAAGCTGGAAGGCGACCACAACGTGTTCCAGGAAGTCTCCGGCGGCCTGGACATCCTCAACATCAACGG
>CBFGOS010000290.1:0-3383 GCA_965650425.1 uncultured Lysobacter sp.
GAATCGCGACGCCGCTATCTGGATTGGGGTCTGTTCCACGTGGAACATGAGTTCCTGTCGCTGTGGCGCCGCTATGCGCGCGCACTGCGGCAGCGCAACGCCTTGCTCAAGGCCCGCGCTGGTAACGACCAGCTCGACGCCTGGGACCGCGAGCTCGCCGATGCCGGTGAACCACTCGGTCAGTACCGGCAGCGCTACCTGGAGGCCATCGAGCCCGCCGTAGCGCGCCTTGCCGCTGAACTCGCGCCCGGGTTGGGCGGCGTGCAACTGGCCTACCAACCGGGTTGGCGCCGGGAGGAGTTCGCGTTGGTGGATGCCCTATTGTTCTGCCGGGAACGCGACCGGCAAGCCGGATACACCTCCGTCGGCCCCCACCGGGCCGACTGGAAGATCGATTTCGGGCGGGTGCCGGGGCGCGAGGCCTTGTCGCGTGGGCAGGCCAAGCTCACCGCGTTGGCCACCCTGCTCGCCCAAGCCGAGCATCACGCGGCCGTACGCGGCGATTGGCCGGTCATTGGCCTGGACGACTTGGCCTCCGAATTGGACCGCCACCACCAATCGCGGGTGCTGGCTTGGGTGAAGTCCACCGGCGCCCAGGCCTTCATCACGGGCACCGAGGTCCCGCTCGGCCTGCACACGCCTTCGGAAGTCATCGCCATGTTCCACGTGGAACATGGGCAGGTCCGACCGTCGTCCTGACCTTTTGCGGGCGACTCAGCGTCGCCCTTCGCCCATTGGATGCGGCCGGGCCGGGTCACGCTGCGAGGGCCGTGCCCAGCTTCGTTATCGGAGGGCGAGGCAACGGTCCAGCGCCCGCGCAATGCTCAGAGGCCGTAATCCCACTTTGGCTGCACCCCAATCGGCACACCTTCGATGACCTGGCGTGCCGGGACAGCCGACACCCCGGCACAGCCCCTTCCGCGCGTCTTGGCACTTGCTTCTCCGGTGACTCCGCGCTGACCCATGTTCCACGTGGAACACCCCCGCCAGCTCGGCCGCAAGCCCCCGCCTGCTATACTCGGACCACATCCCATTGATGTGTCCCGACGCATCCGGGCCACCCCCGGACCCCGCGTCACCGGAGCCTTTTCCCGCATGACCCAGACCCAGCACGACCCCGCGCAAGACCCGGCCCAGGCCGACGCCCCGACCGCTGCATCCCAGACCTACGACTCCAGCAAGATCACCGTCCTGCGTGGTCTGGAAGCCGTGCGCAAGCGTCCGGGCATGTACATCGGCGACGTGCACGACGGCACCGGCCTGCACCACATGGTCTTCGAGGTCGTGGATAACTCCATCGACGAGGCCCTCGCCGGCCACGCCGACGAGGTCACCGTGATCCTGCACGAGGACGGCTCCTGCTCGGTCTCCGACAACGGTCGCGGCATCCCGGTCGACATCCACAAGGAAGAAGGCGTCTCCGCGGCCGAGGTGATCCTCACCGTGCTGCACGCCGGCGGCAAGTTCGACGACAACAGCTACAAGGTCTCCGGCGGCCTGCACGGCGTGGGCGTGTCCGTGGTCAACGCGCTGTCCTCCAGCCTGTGGCTGGACATCTGGCGCGACGGCCACCACCACCAGCAGGAATACGCCCTCGGCGAGCCGGTCTACCCGCTCAAGCAGCTGGAAGCCTCGACCAAGCGCGGCACCACCCTGCGCTTCCTGCCGGCGAAGGAGATCTTCACCGACATCGAGTTCCACTACGACATCCTCGCCCGCCGCCTGCGCGAGCTGTCGTTCCTCAACTCGGGCGTCAAGATCACCCTGATCGACGAGCGTGGCGAAGGCAAGCGCGACACTTTCCAGTACGCCGGCGGTATCCGCTCGTTCGTCGAGCACCTGGCCCAGCTCAAGAACCCGCTGCACCCGAACGTGATCTCGGTGTCGGGCGAGATGAACGGCATCACCGTGGACGTCGCCATCCAGTGGACCGACGCCTACCAGGAAACGATGTTCTGCTTCACCAACAACATCCCGCAGAAGGACGGCGGCACCCACCTCGCCGGCTTCCGCGCCGCGCTGACCCGCACGCTCAGCAACTACATCGAGCAGAGCGGTATCGCGAAGCAGGCCAAGATCAACCTGTCCGGCGACGACATGCGCGAAGGCATGATCGCGGTGCTCTCGGTCAAGGTGCCGGACCCCTCGTTCTCGTCGCAGACCAAGGAAAAGCTGGTCAGTTCCGATGTGAAGCCGGTCGTTGAAAGCACGTTCGGCGCACGTTTGGAGGAGTTCCTGCAGGAACACCCACACGAAGCCCGTGCCATCTGCGAAAAGGTGGTCGACGCCGCCCGCGCCCGCGAGGCCGCGCGCAAGGCCCGCGACCTGACCCGCCGCAAGGGCGCGCTGGACATCGCCGGCCTGCCCGGCAAGCTGGCCGACTGCCAGGAGAAGGACCCGGCGCTGTCCGAACTGTTCATCGTCGAGGGTGACTCGGCAGGTGGCTCGGCCAAGCAGGGCCGCAACCGCAAGACCCAGGCGATCCTGCCGCTCAAGGGCAAGATCCTCAACGTCGAGCGCGCGCGCTTCGACCGCATGCTCGGCAGCGCCGAGGTCGGCACGCTGATCACCGCGCTCGGCACCGGCATCGGCAAGGACGAGTACAACCCGGACAAGCTGCGCTACCACCGCATCATCCTGATGACCGACGCCGACGTGGACGGCTCGCACATCCGCACGCTGCTGCTGACCTTCTTCTACCGGCAGATGCCGGAGCTGATCGAGCGCGGCCACATCTACATCGGCCTGCCGCCGCTGTACAAGATCAAGCAGGGCAAGAACGAGCTGTACCTGAAGGACGACGCGGCGCTGGACGCCTACCTGGCCAACAACGCGGTCGATGGCGCCAGCCTGATCCCCGCGACCGGCGAGCCGGCCGTCGAAGGCGCCGCGCTGGAGAAGCTGCTGATCGCCTATGCCGCCGCGCGCGAGACCATCGCCCGCAACGCACACCGCTACGACAGCCACGTGCTGGAAGTGCTGGTGGACCATACCGCGCTCGACCCGGAACGCCTGTACGCCAGCGTCGACCAGCGCGTCGAACTCGATGCGCTGGAAGCCCGCCTCAACCGCGGCGGCCTCGGCCGCCCGCGCTACCGGCTGGAATTGCAGCCGGCCACCGAACAGCGCCCCGCTGCCCTGCTCGTGCACCGTATGCACATGGGCGAGGAACTGATCCAGGTGCTGCCGATGTCGGCCTTTGAAGGCGGCGAACTGCGCCCGCTGCGCGAGGCCGCCTCGCAGCTGCACGGCCTCATCCGCGACGGCGCGCAGATCGTGCGCGGCAACCGCGCGCAGCCGATCTCCAGCTTCGCCGAGGCGCAGGCATGGCTGCTGGAAGAGGCCAAGAAGGGCCGCCAGATCCAGCGCTTCAAGGGCCTAGG